>QWHP01000011.1 GCA_021404985.1 Actinobacteria bacterium ATB1 | reverse complement strand
CATAAGTCTCTGTGCCCTTCCGACGCACTTCATGACCGCTGCACTCCTCGACAGGATCCCGGGCACCGTCTTCACCCTCGGTGACAACGCCTACATGGACGGGACCGTCGCGGAATTCATGTGCTACGACCTAAGTTGGGGACGGCACGGACAGAGGACGAAGCCGTCGGTCGGGAACCACGAATACCACACACAGGGCGCATTGCCGTACTACAGGTACTTCGGCGAGGCTGCCGGCGAGACCGGGAAGGGTTGGTACAGCTACGACTTGGGGTCATGGCATGTCGTGGTCCTCAACAGCAACTGCGAAGAGCTCGACGGTGGATGCGAGCCCGGCTCCGAGCAGATCGAGTGGCTGCGTGCCGATCTTGCGGCCCACGAACGCGCTTGCACCCTCGCGTACTGGCACCACGCTCGGTTCAGCAGCAGCGACAACCACGGCAGCGACCCCACTGTGCAGCCGTTCTGGGAGGTGCTCTACACAGCGGGGGCCGACGTCGTCCTGTCCGGCCACGACCACACGTACGAGAGGTTCGCGCCGCAGTCGCCCGAGGGCGTCGCGGATCCGGAGTTCGGGATCCGCGAGTTCGTCGTCGGCACGGGTGGGAACGTTCTCTATGGCTTCGCCACGCCGGAACCCAACAGCGAGGTTCGCAACTCGTCGGCGTGGGGAGTCATGAAGCTCGCCCTGCACGATGCCGGCTACGACTGGGAGTTCGTCCCCGTCGACGGTCGGCACTTCCGGGACTCGGGTTCGGACATCTGCCACCCCGCGCCATAGCCGCGACTGGCCTCGGCGGCCGTGACGTCGGCCGTGACGTGGGTAGATTCTGTCATCGTTGTGGTGTCTGGATCCGCCCAGGTGGGTTGGGGGTCGAGCGTCAGGCGAGGTCTGCGGCGATCTTCTCCGCCCAAGTGCGGATCTGTGCCGGGTCGCGCCAGTCCCCTGCCTGCTTCTTGGCCATCGCTGCCGCAGGGAATCCCTTGGCGTCGGCGGGTAGCCGGCCCCCGAATGTCATGTGGCCGCGCGCCCCGACGAGGTCCATCAGCTTCTGGGCCTGGCGCACAGGAGGGATCTCCCTCTCCGACGCCGAGTCGTCGAGCGGGCCGCTGCTGAAGAGCCAGACCGGCCTCTCCGACAGAGCTGCCTTGTTCCGCTTCACGAAGCGCCGTGCGGGACGGTACCACCTGGAGGCGTAGAGCGCCCCTCCCACCACGACAGCGTCGCTGGCCTCCAAGTCCTCTCCCGAAACCGACTTGACGGATTCGACCTGCACGTCGAGGCCCCGTGACTCGAGCGTCTCAGCGATGGTCTCGGCGATCCCTTTCGTACCACCCATCTTCGATCCGTACGTGACGAGAACTCTCATCCTGTCCCTCCGATGCCGTCTTGAGCTCATCGTGGTTGCGGACCGCACCCGATCGCAAGGGGCATAAGTCGTCGAATCGGGGCACTCTTCGGCCCTCGGGATTCCAGGGGCGGTTCACGGGTGAAGGACGGAGCCCATGCCGTTGTCGAAGCTCATGCCGTGAAGCGCATACTGGGCGTGCACCTGCCCCCGGATGAGACGCCCCATACCCTCTGGTTGCGAGTGCTCGTCTGGACTGCGATCGTCTACGCGTCCATTCCCTTGGCGAGGACGATCCAGGCAGGAATCGAATCGAGCGTGGGTGTCGTCGCCTTCACAGCGGTCACCCTCGTCGCCATAGCCCTCGGTGCGACTGCGGTGGTTAGGGTCGCGTGGCACGCTCGCCCCGAACACAGGGCGTTTCGCCTCGTAGCCCTCGCCTGCATCACTGCCGTCTTCGCCTTCCTCACACTCCGGCTTCGGGATTCACCCGAGGAGGCTCTCCACTTCGTCCAGTACGGGATCCTCGCAGTCCTTGTGCTCCGGGCCGTCTCGGCACGGACCGAATCCAGGAACCCCTCCGCTTACCTCTCGGCGGCGGCGGTGTGCGTCCTCATCGGGGCAGGGGACGAAGTCATCCAGTGGCTGGTACCGGAGCGCTTCTTCGACTTCAGAGACATCGGATTGAACGCCGTCGCCGCGCTTGGGGTCCTCGCGGCGATCCGCCTGGGGATCGATCCCGAATACCTCCACGCCACACCCGGCGACTCGTCTGCCGGGTGGGCGCGAGCCAGTCGGCTGTGGGCGGCAACCGGTTTCGTCGCACTCCTCCTGTTCGCGAACACACCGTCCGTCGTCGAGACCTACACCGCAGTACTGGTCCCACTGCGCTACCTCCGGACGGACAGCACCATGGCCGAATACGGGGAGGCGCACAGATCGGGCGGAATCACTTGGAAGTCCCGCTTCAGCCTCGACGAGGCACACCGGCTGGAGGCGGAACGCGCTGTGGAGCTGGCGGACCTGGCACGCGAGGTGAGCCGGGACGAGGATGCAGCGGAAGCCATGCTGGCGGAGCACCGGCGCGGAACGGATCCCCTTGCTTTCGAACTCATCTCGCGGATTCGGGTGGTCGCCGAGGCACGTGACGCTCTGGCGGATGTGCGGAGTAGGGGGGTGGATGGTGTGGTGGAGCCGACAGAGGTGAGCGCGAACCTGGCCGGGACCGCAATCGGGGAGGCGATGATCCTCGAGGAGATGTTTCCACGCACCCTCGCGATCTCGGGGAGTGGTCTCTCTGCAGCCGAGATCCAGCAGTTCGGACAGCTCGCGCTCGCCGCGCCCTCATCGGAGCCTGGTGCGGCCACGAGGTCCGTGGAGTACGAGAGCCTGATGGACAGCCGTCTCGTCACGAGCCCGAGTCAGAAGTGGACGATCTGGCTCGTCGTCCCACTGACCGTGGGTCTCCTGCTCGTCGACCTGTTGCTGCGCCGGCGACTCCGTCGCGACGCATCAGGCATGCACCCTCAGCGGACGGCTTCGAAGGTGTCCACGACCTGACCTTTCCTGTCCAGCACCGTTGCCTTCAGCGTTCTCCCGCGAACCTCCACGTACACGAAGTGGTGGGTGCTCTCGGCCCTGATCCGTTCAGGACCGCTGGTGCATTCGTTCCCGATGTCGAGGAGGTACATGCCACCCCCACCGGTGACCACGTAGTCGATGTCTGCCTCGGATCGGAAGCGTTCGTAGTAGTGGTCGTGTCCGGTGAACACCGCGGCGACACGGTGCCGTTCGAGGATCGGGACCCAGTGTTCGATAACGTCCGGGGTCGACCCGTTGTATCCGCAGGAATAGGCGGGGTGGTGGAACAGGACGACGCGGAGCGGGGGTCCGGGTGACGAGAGGGTCCGGTCGAGCCAGTCAGTCTGTACGGCGTCGACGCGGTTGGAGTCGAGGAACAGGAGCTGTACGCCGGGCAGCTCCTTCGTGTAGGGCAGCTCGGGAAGCCCGAGGAACGCGAGTTGCTGGTTGCCGAAGCCGTCCGCGACGTCCCGGTTGCCGAGCGTCACCCACATGGGGGCCTCGATCTCGGCGTAGGGCTCGACGAGTTGCTCCTCGAAGTCCTCGGGATGGCCACAGGGGTAGACGTTGTCGCCGGTCGTCGCGATCGCATCGATCGGACGGCCGTCCTCGGTCCAGGCGCTCAGCGCCGAGGCGACGGCCGCCTGGTCTTCACCGCCTCCGAAGTCGCCGAATACGGCGAACGCCGAGACAGGGGAGCCGGCCGAATCCGGCTCGGGTGTTTCCCCGCACGCGGGACTGGAGTCGAGGGCGACCCGAAGGGCGGCCGAGCCGACCAGGACGATGGCGGCGGCAATGGACCACCGCAGGGCTCGGCGGATCCGTCGGGGCATGCGCAGGACTTCGCCTGACTCCGTAGCCGATCCTCCACGTCGTATCACACGGCGTGTCAGGCCACGGGCACACGGTTGGCGAAGGCGTCCTCGGTGTCACGCCGGCGCGTGTCGTCGTCGGTGCGGGCGTTCCCTACAACTTGGTAGCCGGGTCGGTACTCGGGTAGGACCGCGCCGGATTCGTCGAGCAGCCACACCATCGCCATCCTCCTCGGCACCCGGACCACGTCGACCTTGATGTATGTGCCGAACACGAGGTCCCACACAGGTGAGGTCACTCCGTGGTTTTTCATGGGTGCCTTGAAGTGGTGCGCGAAGTGGCTCTTGCGCAGCCAACGACCGTAGGGGCCGCGGGGTGGGCTCGTGTGCGCACGCCGATGCAGGAACTCATAGATCAGGTACATGGTGATGAACCCGGTCGTGAACGTCGCCGCGATGGCTGCGTCGAAGACGATCCAGAGCAACGGGAACACGACCGCGGTTGTCGCGCCTGCCGTCAGGAGCTTCTGCTGCCAGCTCGTGAAGTGGTCGACGCGGGCGTGGTGGCTCAGGTGCTCACGGGACGCCAGCCCGCGGCCGCGCATCTCGTGCATCAGGAAGCGATGCAGGATGTACTCGACGAGAGTCCACGAGGCCATGCCGACCAGGAACGTGACGACGAACGTGAGCAAGGTGGCTGGATCGTCCATCGGTTTACCCCCTCTGTCGTCCCCAGGCTCCCACATGGGGGAGCCCGCGGGGACCTCGACATCCGGTACCGAGACATCGGGAGGTTCAGGGACCTCGAGCTGTCCTCTGATCGAACCCAGCCGTGACTGCCACTGCTCGGCTGCGCCGGTGAGTTGCCCGGCAGAAGCGGACATCTCCGTTGCGAGGGCCTGGACTCGAGCGGCGACATCCGGCGTGCCTGCTTCTCCGCTCGCGAGAAGAGCGAGGATCTCGTCCGTGGAAACTGAGACGGATGTCAGGTAGCCCTGCACCGCCTTCAGCTCGGTCAGGGTCGCGTTGGCGTATTCGCCATAGGTCGCCACGTAGTAGTCGACGAGGCTCTCCGCGTAGGCGACGAGCTCGTCGAGGTCCTCGGCCGACACGACGACCTCGACCGTCTCCGTTTCGGACTCGGCTGCTGCTGCGTCTGCCGCAGCAGCCTCCACGGCGGCGGTCGACTCTTCGACCTGTGCGAGGACGGTGTTCACGAGAGCCGCGAGTTCCTCCTCGGTCAGGCCGGCGAGCTCGCCGGGGGCGAGCGTCGTCGTGGTGGTTGTCGCCGTTTCCCCGGCACCTGCCTCGTCCGACGATTCCTGTCCCAGAAGGAACGCGAGAGCCACAGCGAGCCCGCCGACGACGAGTGCGAGGACGACGACGGCCACCACGAGGGGTGTCCGTGACTTGTTTGTGGTCTTGGGTGTGCTTGCTGGATCCATGTGGCAATTATCGGCGCGAAACCCCAGAAGTTGACCCAGACCCAAGTCATCTCCGGGTGGGAGATCGCCTCGGGAATCACTTGTGAAGGGGACATATGGTTCAGCGGCCGGGTATGGGAGGTCCGATCTGAGATGCAACGGTCGACATGACAGACACGCCGAACTCCCTCGACGCGGAAGGTGCCCGTGATGCAGGTACCAGCGAGGCGGCGACTGGTACTGTGGGTGCCCACGATTCCAGAGGCCTCCACGCTCACCACGCTGTCGGTGGCGGGCCGTCCAGGGGCAGGCACGATGCCTCACCCGACCCGAGGACCGGGACCGGGTACAGGATGTCACCGCGAGTCGCGCTCGCGACTTCTGCGGGGCTTCTGACAGTGCTCGCGGTGCTCGTCGTTGCCGTCCTGTTTCCACTCAGGACCAGCGAGTCCGCGGGGCAGACCACCCCGCAGTCACAGAACGGGGCGCTGACATGGGCGTGCCCTGCCGAGTCCCCATACAGGTACGAGGACACGTTTGGCGCGTCCCGGCCCGGTGGGCGGGCCCACAAGGGCACCGACCTCTTCGCCAGCAAAGGGAGTCCAGCGACGGCGATCGTCGGGGGGACCGTGACGAAGGCCGTGCCGACCGACGACGGGACGCTGGGAGGTGCCCGTGTGTGGGTGGCAGGTGACGACGGCTGGTGGTACTACTACGCCCACCTCGACTCGGTGACGGTGGAGGTCGGCCAGCGTGTCGAGACGGGCCTTCAGATCGGTACGGTCGGCAACACCGGAAACGCCAAGTCGACGCCGAGCCATATCCACATCGAGATGCACTTCCAGTCGATGACCGGCCCGTACGTGAACCCCCATGCGGTCATCTCTGCCGTCTGCACCGAGCCGGGCTGAGACGCATCTTCCGCCGCGGACATCACGCAGACAGCATCCCCATCACGTCCTCTGCGGGGGCGGTGCGGGCGAGATGGAACCCTTGCACGTGATCACAACCCATCTCCTCGAGGCGGGCTCGCTGTCCCTCGGATTCGACTCCCTCGGCGATGACGTACACACCAAGAGAGTGGGCGAGGAGGATCGTCGCCTCGACGATCGCCGCGTCCTCGGAACGGTGAAGGATGCCGTGAACGAAGGACCGGTCGATCTTGAGGCAATCGAGCGGGAAGCGGCGCAAGTGGCTGAGCGACGAGTACCCCGTGCCGAAGTCGTCGATGCTGATCCCGACCCCCGCCTCGGCGAGCTCGGCGAGCTGGAGTCGCGAGCGGTCGGGATCGTGTAGGAGCACGGTCTCGGTCACCTCCACGCACAGGCACTGCGGCACAAGACCCGTGCTGTCGAGGATCGTCGCGATCGTCGTGGTGAGGTCTCCACGGCTCACCTGCCTGGGTGAGACGTTGACGTGTAGGCGTGCCGTCTCCGGGAAGAGCCCAGCGTCTCGCCAGGACGCCACCTGCGCACAGGAACGGGTCAGCATCGACGTCCCGAGCGGCACGACCAAGCCGCACTCCTCGGCAGACTCGATGAAGGACGCGGCGGTCTCCGGTTGCGATCCGGGACGCACCCAACGGACCAGTGCCTCGACCCCAGTGATCGTCGTTCCCTCGATGTCGTAGAACGGCTGGTACCAAGGTTGGAGCTCGTTGCGGTCGAGTGCCCGATGGAGGGCGTTCTCCAGCGTCAGCCGCGTCTCGATGCCGTCGCGCAGGTCTTCGTCGAAGACCACGCTGCGGGCACGGCCCGCGTCCTTCGCCTTGTACATCGCGATGTCCGCATGACGCAGGAGGTCCGTCGCAGAGGTCGAGTCGTGCAGTGACACTGCGATCCCGATGCTGACGGAGGAGTACATCTCCTCGCTCCCGACCGTGAAAGCATCCGAGAACGCGCGGTGGACCCGGTCTGCGAGGTGGAGGACATCGGTGAGATCCCTCACGCCTTCCACGAGGACGCCGAACTCGTCGCCGCCGAGCCGCGCGAGGAGGCCGGTATGCGCGAGCACCCTGAGGAGCCGGCGCGAAACCGCCCGAAGGAGGCGGTCGCCGGCCTCGTGCCCGAGGCTGTCGTTCACGATCTTGAATCGGTCCAGATCGAGGTAGAGAACTGCGATGCCGTCGAAGGCCGCGGGAGCGCCCACCTGCGCGGAGATCGCCTCCCGTGTCGCCCTGAGGAAGTGGGCACGGTTCGGCAAACCTGTGAGCGCATCGTGGCTCGCCTGGTGGGCGAGGCGAGTTTGTGCGACCTTGCGCTCGGTGATGTCGCGGATGAAGACGTGAAGCCCCCGAGGCGCCCTTTCGGCTTCGGGGACGTCCGCAAGCTCCCCATCGGCGACGATCGTCATCTCCGTCTCCCGGACACCGCCGGAGGGGTCGGGGAGCCTACACTCGAGGCGGCTCCGTCCCGAACGGCGGGCTTCATCGACTGCACGGCGCATGCCCTCCCTGTCGCGCACGTCCACGAGGTCGACCCAGAACGCCGGCTCACCCGGTGACCGCGTCGGAACGAGCTTCTCGAACGCGGGGTTGGCGTAGAGCACTTCGCCGCCGTTCCCGACTCTCACGATGCCCTCGACGGCGTGTTCGAACGCCGTGCTCATCAGGGCTGCCTCTGCGAGAGCAGCGTTCCTCTCCTCCAAGGACTTGCGTGCCTCGCGTTGCTGCGCAATGGCGGCAGTGAAGAACATCGTGGTGAGAGAACAGACGACCACATAGCTCTGCAACGCCACCCAGCCGGCGAGTCCCATGGCCTCGACTCCGGTGAAAGGTCCGAGACCTGCGGCCGTGAGGGTGATCGCCAGGAGGGAAACCGAGAGCACAGCGGCTGTGGCTCCCCGCGGGCCGGTCGTCCACGCCGTCCAGAGGAGTGCGGGCAGGGTCAGGTAGGCCAAGGGTACGAGAAGGCTGTCAGATCCGGGAACGAGGAAGGTGAAGGCGATCGGCACGGCGATCACGAAGCCGGTCGCGAGCAGGTCGTGCCAGACCGGGTGCCGGAGGGGTCGGCGGACACGCCGTGTCCAGACGACGATGAACGGCGTCACGACGAGGATGCCGAGAGCGTTAGCGAGGTACCAGGCCTGGGCTACCGAGAGAAACGATGATCCGTCCACCGTTGCCACTGCGAGGGCAACGACCACCGACGGGATCAGGGGGGCGAGGAATGCCGCGGCCAAGTGCCCGAGGACGTCTCGGATGCCACCGAGGACGCCACCCGATCCCTGATGGCGACGCAAGAGGAAGGCGCCGAGGTAGCTCTGGGCCAGAAGAGCGATGCTGAGGATCGATCCGGCCCCCCAGCCCTCGAGGGTTGCCCACACAACGAGCTCGGCGCCAAACAGGGCGGCCGCTGCGTCAACGCGGCGGCCTCCCGAGAGGAGCGCGAGCATGGCGACTCCGAAGCCTGCCGGTGCCCAGAAGAGGATGGCTTCTCCGCCGGGGCCCCACAGAGAAACGTCGTACGCCGTGGTCATCGCCAGCGCAACGCTCAAGGCTGCGAGGGCAACGGAGAGAGCGAAGACACCGAGGCCAATCGCCGGCAGCGCCGCGGTTGCCCACTTCGCACCGAAGCCGTCCTTGGCGTCTCCGTTCGTTTGTCGCGCGGAGGCCGCTTCACTGCCCTGCATCCATGCCTCCCATGCAGCTCCGGGCGCATCGCGGGGAGTCCGTACCCCTGACCTCAGGCGTTCGGAGACAACCTGCCAAGCTCCTGCTTCGATCTTCCCCACTGGTCTCTTCGTGTCAGTCCGGCGTGTGGAGGCTCGTCGGGCACGCAATGCCGGTACCGCCGATCCCGCAGTAACCGAAGGGGTTCTTGGACAGATACTGCTGGTGGTAGTCCTCGGCGTGATAGAAGCTCGGGTCGCGGACGATCTCTGTGGTGATCGGGCCGTATCCGGCGCTGGAGAGGGAAGCGGCGTAGGCGGCACGCGATTCGGTCGCGGCCGTGGTCTGGCTCTCGGACGTGGTTCCGACAAGGCTGCGGTATTGGGTGCCCACGTCGTTCCCTTGACGCATGCCCTGGGTCGGGTCGTGCCCTTCCCAGAACCTCCTGAGCAGATCGACATAGGCGACAGCTCCGGGATCGAAGACGACGAGGACTGCCTCGGTATGGCCCGTGCGACCCGAGCAGACCTCTTCGTAGGTCGGATTCGGTGTGGTGCCGGCGGCGTACCCGACGGCGGTGGTCCAGACCCCCGGTATCTCCCAGAAGAGACGTTCCGCTCCCCAAAAGCAGCCCATCCCGAACACTGCGGTCACGAGACCGGTCGGAAAGGGGGGATGGAGTGGGCGGCCGGTGACGTGGTGGGTGTCGCCCGAGTGGACGGGTGTTGTCCGGCCGGGGAGCGCCTCGCCCGGACCGGGCAGCGCCGTGGCCCTTCGACCGAAGATCGACATTAGTGTCCCCTTGGTGCACTGCACCGCTCGGCTGTGGTCCCCTTCAGCCTATTTCGGTCCGGAACCGTGGCCGCAGGATCCATCGGCAGTGCCGGAAAGGCGCCTTGGTGACGAAGGAGTCCATGCCAGTGGCTGAAGTCCGGCGAGGAGGGCGTGGAGCTCGTTCCCGGCGGAGCCGTGCAGGCGCAGGCCGGCCGACGACCCGACCCCTCGAACCGGTCACTCGATCGTGACGGGGGTCGGGGCCGCATCCATCAACTCCTTCAGGGCGAGCGGGATCCCCTCTGCGATCGTCCAGACGTCCGGCACTGTCGTACGGCAGGAGAGGAATCCGAAGTCCATGGAATCGAGGTAGCTGATCACCGAAACGTTGAGCGCTCCTCCGTAGAGGAGAGGCCCCATCGGATACATCGCAGTGAGCTGAGCGCCGGCGACGTAGAGCGGGAAAGGAGGTCCGGGGACGTTCGAGACGATGAGGTTAAAGATCGGCGGTGTACGGCTGTCGAGCTGCGCAGCGGTGTACATGCGGGCTGCCACCTCGATGAGCCCCGGCGAGAAAGCCTCCGTCAGACCGATGATCTTGTCGACCGCCAGCGCTTGCTGCATCTCCTTGGCCGATTGCGTGCTCTCGTGAACGGCGAGGAGTCGCTCGCCCGGATCCTCGATGTCGGTTGCGAGAGATGAGAACATGGCTGCCACCTGCGTGCCGGACTCGGCATCGCCCTCCGCCCGGACAGACACGGGCACTTGCGCGACCAAGGGCCTGTCGGGCAACTCCCCGTGCGACGCCAGGTAGCGACGCAGACTCGATGCGACGAGAGCGAGCACGACGTCGTTCACCTTCACGCCGAAAGCATGTTTGACGGCCTTGACCTCTTCCAGAGGCACCTTCGCCATGGCGAGTCGACGGCTCGGTGAGATGTCCGCGTTGAGGCGCGTCCGCGGTGCCTGGAACGGGAGTGTGGGGGCGTTCTTGCGTCTGAGGAATCCGGCAACGGTGAGGCCCTGCCTGACGAAAGACTCGGCGAGGCGAGTCATCCGATACGGAGTGGTGGCCGCTCGTCTCACACCCAGACCGAGAAGTTCCAAGCCCGACGGGCTTTCTTCCTCCGGTGTCCAGGGAGGCGCTGGCTGGATGGGGGCGTCGGGAGTCATGTCGAAGATGAGCTTCATGAGCTCGGCGCCCGAGGCGCCGTCGATGATCGAGTGGTGCACCTTCGCGAGGACAGCCACCTGCCCGCCCTCGAGGCCCTCGATGACCCACATCTCCCAGAGCGGGCGGGTGCGATCCAGTTTCAAGGGGATGAGCTCGCCGACGAGGTTGCCGAGTTGCTCGGTTCCACCGGGCGCGGGGACCGCGATTCGCCGGATGTGGAAGTCGAGGTCGAATTCCACGTCGTCCACCCACACCGGCCTGTCGATACCGAAGGGCACCTTGCGCAGCTTCCAGCGGAACTGGGGGACCACATGAAGACGGCTCTCGATGAGTTCCCGGAAGTGCTCGCCCCTGAAACGTCCCCCGCAGCTCGACGGGTCGAGAATCATGAGGGCCGAGACGTGCATGTGCCAAGAGGGCGTCTCGCCGTAGAGAAACGCCGCGTCTATCCCACTCAACCTGCGCAAGAGCCCCTCCTTGTGCCCTGACGATGCCGTGACCCCAGCCTACCGACAGGCGGTACCGCTCATCAGGGCCGAGTCGCTCAGGAGGGAGGCGGTGCGGTGGGTGGAGCGGGCGGGAGGGTCGACGGCGGGAGGGTCGTGTCGGACGTCGGGGGCGCTGTCGAGGTCGTGGTTTCCTCACGGGTAGTCGTAGACTCGATGGGTGTGGTCGTCGGCGGCTCCGATTCCCCACCGCCGCGGAAGAAGGCGAACCAGAGAGCCACGACGATGACGACCGCGAGCAGGACACCGACGAGTGCCCAGAGGATCCCCCTCGCCTGGGGAGCCTCGCCGGCCTGTTCGACGGGCGACCACTCCTCCTGCGGGGTTGTCTGGGTGAAGGGCGGAGGGGGTTGTGCCTCTGCGGCGTGCGGGCTCGGAATGTGCCCTTCTATTGGGAGCACCTCGGTGGAGATCGCGACCCGCAGCCCTGTCCTTCGGTTGTCGGCGGTGCGCCGAGCCCAGAGGGACACCGCATGCTGTGAGCGTCCCTGCGCGAGCGACTCGTTGACGTCCGTGGCGGCGAGGCCGGGCAGCCAGCCGACCTGGACCTGCCGAGTCCTGTCCCAGACTCCGACTGCTCCCCCCTGGTTATGGTCGGGTACGAGCTCCAGGGTCTGACCGGGGTCGAAGGACGGATCCGCCATCGCGTATGGAAACTGGTCCAAGGCGATGAGGTCGACGACCTGCACGCCACGCTGAACAAGACTCGGGTCGCCCTCGGGCAGGGGCGCCCGTGTCGCCGCGTCACGGAGACCGAAGCCGAAGCCGACGACGGGTGTCCCTGTCGACTCGTCGATCTCGTTGTCGGGTTGGCGCTGGAACAGCTCGGTTGTCGACATCGGACGGCAGTGTAGACCCACCGACGGGGCAGTCGGACGCAGCCCGGGTGTCCGATCAACCGCGTTTCGTTCCTCCCTTGCCCGCAAGCCAGACTCCAGCGAGGACGAGGGCGGTGCCGGCGATCGCAGGTGGGGTCAGGTCCTCGCGAGGAAGGTCCAGCCGAGGACGGCAGCCACCACTGGGATGAAGTACACGGACACCGACCCGTGTTCGGCCCCGGTGCGTCCCACGAGGGTCGTGAGTGCAACGGGGCCACGCCCGTGGCGAGTAGACCGAGAGCCACGAGTGCCGGGCTGGGCAGGGGTTCCGGATCGCTGTCCGCGAAGCCGAACAGGGACAGAGGGAAGACCACGACCGACGACACGGCCAGAACGCGCATCACGACCGGGAGGGCGCCGTTGCGCTGCTGGAGCGGGGCGGCGATGTGGACGGAGATCGCGTAGAGCAAGACGGCGAAGAGGATGAGTGAGATCCCCCATGGGGCCGCCTCTTCCCCCACGACCTTGGGCGAAGAGATCATGAGTATCCCGCCGAATCCGACGAGCACGCCGATCAGAGTCGGCCTCTGCGGCATCTGGTGGTGCCACACCATCCCCACGAACACGGCGAAGATCAGCATGGATCCGGTCAGCATGCCTGCGATCGACGAGGCCACACTCTGCTGGGCGATCGGGAAGAGGATCATCGGAATGCCGAACCAGATGGTCCCCAGAACGGCGATCCAAGGCCAGTCGGAGCGCGTGACCGGCTTGCGGGTGGCCGGAACCGCCTCGATCGTCGCGAGCCCGAACAGGAGGCGGCCGAGGGCGATGGCACCGGGCGGGTACGAACGCAGAGCCACGGCGATGAAGAGGAATGCGGATCCGAAACCCGCGGCCGTCAGGCCGAGTAGGAACCAGTCGTAGGCGTTGAAGGGGTTTACCCCAAGGACGGCGCCGTCCTAGCGATCATCCGCTGTTCTTGGCATGGCAGGAGGCACCTGGCTGCTGCGGCTCGCCGGGTTGTGCGCAACCGACCGTCGTGCCGGACTCAGCCCACCTTCTTCTGGCCGAGGCGCTTGCGGTTCTTGAACTTGGAGCGGATGTAGTCGCGGTTCATCATGGCGATGAAGTCGATCGAGATCTCCTTCGGGCAGGCCTCCTCGCACTCCCCGTGGTTTGTGCAGGAGCCGAAGAACTCCTCCATCGTGTCGACCATCGCCTCGGTGCGACGGTAACGCTCCGCCTGCCCCTGAGGGAGGAGGTTGAGATGGGCGATCTTTGCCGCCGTGAAGAGCTGTGCGGCACCGTTCGGGCAGGCCGCCACGCAGGCACCGCAGCCGATGCACGCTGCGGCGTCCATCGCAGCATCTGCGGCTTCCTTCGGGACGGGGATCTCGTTCGCATCGGGCGCCGCTCCTGTCGGTGCCGTGATGTACCCGCCCGCCTCGATGATCCGGTCCAAGGGGGATCGCTCGACGACGAGGTCACGTTGGACCGGGAAGGCAGTCGCTCGCCATGGCTCGACGGTGATCGTCTCGCCGTCGGAGAACTTGCGCATGTGGAGCTGGCAGGTCGCAGTCGCTCGCTCGGGTCCGTGGGGGACGCCGTTGATCACGAGGCCGCAGGTGCCGCAGATTCCCTCGCGGCAGTCGGAGTCGAACTCGACGGGTTCCTCGCCGCTCTCGATCAACTGCTCGTTGAGGACGTCGAGCATCTCGAGGAACGACATGTCCGAGCTGATTCCCTTCACGGCATAGACGTGGAAGTCGCCGTCCGACTCGGCGTCGGGCTGTCGCCAGATGCGAAGGGTGAGATCCATCACTTGTAGCTCCTCTGGGCGAGCTCCACGTTCTCGAAGACGAGGGGTTCCTTGTGGAGGGCGGGTTCGGCGCCCTCACCCGTCCATTCCCACGCGGCGACGTAGGAGAAGTTCTCGTCGTCCCTGAGCGCCTCGCCGTCCTCGGTCTGGTGTTCGACCCGGAAGTGGCCCCCGCAGGATTCCTCGCGGTCGAGAGCGTCGCGACACATGAGCGAGGCGAGCTGGAAGAAGTCGTCGATCCGGCCGGCCTTCTCCAGGGATGAGTTGAGTCCATCGTCGGATCCGAGGATGCGAACGTCCCGGCGGAACTCATCGTGCAGGGCAGGTATCTCGGCGAGAGCTTTGCCGAGGCCCTCGCGGCTGCGCTCCATCCCGCAGTTGTCCCAGAGGATCTTCCCCAGTCGGCGGTGGTAGTGGTCCGGTGACCTCGTTCCCCTCTTGTTGCCGACGAGACGTGCCACTCGGCCGATGACGTCGGACTCGACGTCGTCGAACGCCGGGTCGTTGGTCGGGACGAGGGATTCACCGAGATGTTCCGCTAGGTAGTCGCCGATGGTGTAAGGCAGGACGAAGTATCCGTCGGCGAGGCCCTGCATGAGAGCGGATGCGCCTAGGCGGTTTGCGCCGTGATCGCTGAAGTTCGCCTCCCCGGCGGCATACAGGCCGGGGACCGTGGTCATGAGGTTGTAGTCGACCCAGAGCCCACCCATCGTGTAGTGCGGGGCGGGGTAGATCCGCATCGGGACCGAGTACGGATTCTCGTCCGTGATCCTCTCGTACATCTCGAAGAGGTTCCCGTACTTCTCCTCGATGGCCGAACGCCCCAGGCGCGAGATAGCGTTGGAGAAATCCAGGTAGACCCCGTTCTCGAGTGGGCCGACCCCATGGCCGTTGTCGACCTCTCGCTTCGCCGCGCGGCTCGCCACGTCTCGGGGGACGAGGTTCCCGAAGGCGGGGTAGCGCCGCTCGAGGTAGTAGTCCCGGTCGGCTTCGGGGATCTGGTCCGGCGGACGTGTGTCGTCGGGATCCTTGGGCACCCAGATGCGCCCGTCGTTGCGGAGTGACTCGCTCATCAGCGTGAGCTTCGATTGGAACTCGTCGCTCGCGGGGATGCACGTCGGATGGATCTGCGTGAAGCAAGGGTTCGCGAAGAGGGCGCCGCGCCGGTGTGCACGCCACGCCGCTGTGACGTTGCAGTACATCGCGTTGGTGGAGAGATAGAAGGCATTCGAGTATCCGCCGGTGGCGAGGACCACGGCGTGGCCGGTGTGACGGGAGATCTCGCCCGTCAGGAGATCGCGGCAGACGATGCCGACGGCTCGTCCGTCCTTGACGACGACGTCGAGCATCTCCGACTTGTTGTGGAGCCGACAGGTGCCTGCAGCGATCTGGCGAGCCAGAGCCTGATACGCGCCGAGGAGGAGCTGCTGTCCTGTCTGGCCCCGCGCGTAGAAGGTGCGGGACACCTGCGCTCCACCGAAGCTGCGGTTGTCGAGAAGGCCGCCGTATTCCCGGGCGAAGGGCACTCCCTGGGCGACGCACTGGTCGATGATGTCGACTGAGACCTCTGCGAGACGGTGCACGTTCGCCTCGCGTGAGCGGTAGTCACCGCCTTTGACGGTGTCGTAGAACAGCCTGCGGACGCTGTCACCGTCGTTCTTGTAGTTCTTGGCGGCGTTGATGCCACCCTGGGCTGCGATGCTGTGCGCCCGTCTCGGCGAGTCGTGGTACGTGAATACCTCGACGTTGTACCCGAGCTCACCGAGGCTCGCTGCAGCCGCGGCACCGGCGAGACCAGTGCCCACGACGATGATCGTGAAGCGTCGCTTGTTGTGTGGGGCGACGAGCTTCATCTCGAACTTGTGGGTCTCCCACTTGTCCTCGATCGGTCCCGACGGGACCTTGGAGTTGAGAGTCACTCGTCGTTCCCTTCTGACTTCGCTGCCACGCTCCCGGATCGCACCCTCACGGACATGGGCCGATCACTTCCGTGAGAACCGAGATCGGGAAGGAGATGTTGGGTACGACGACCACGAGGGCGAACCCGATCGCGAACCAGCGCCTCCAAGGGTTGAAGCGCGGGCTGTTCCAGCCGAGGCTCTGGAACAGGCTCCAACCGCCGTGGTACAGGTGGATCCCGAGTGCGAGGTTGGCGAGGATGTAGACGATCGCCACCCAGGGCCGGCTGAAGCTGTAGTACACGTTGCAATAGACGTCACCCCTCACGAAATCGGGGTTTGCCCGGCCCCAGGTCAGGTCGGCGAGGTGGAACAGCAGGAAGAGGGCGATGACGATCCCCGTCATTCGCATCGTACGTGACGCGAAGTTCGCGGCGATGTAGTCCCGCTCGCTCTTGTAGGGGACCTTGCGGGCGTCCCGGTTCGTCTTGGTGAGGGAGGCTGCCGCCGCGATGTGGACGGCGAATGCGGCGACGAGCCCCAGCCTGAAGAGCCAGAGGGCAACCGTTCGCGGGAGTATGGGGACGAGGAGCTCCCTGAGGAACTCGCCGTAGTGGTTGACGTCCTCCGCTCCGAGGTAGAGCTTGAGGTTCCCCACCATGTGGAAGAGCACGAAGCCCATTAGCATGAGGCCCGAAACCGCCATCAGCCACTTCTTGCCGACGTCGGACCGCCAGAACTCGACCAGGAAGTTCGACCTGCCCGCCGGGCGTCCTTCGTCCGCCTTGTCGAGCTGAGGGTCGCCGGGCAAGAGCTTCGTACGTGTTGCCGCTGACATGGTTTCCGACTGTTCGTCCGACTCCGGGGGCCCGTCGGGATGCGCCAGAACACCTGGATCCCGCGTTCCGTCGGGGCGACGGCCCAAGGGTAGGTTGTCGATTCTCCACCGAGGGAATGCACCTCAGGTGGATTCGGCGTCCGTTTCCCTGTGCGATGTTATGAAGTCGTATCTGAAGGAGAGGGGTTCCGGCCTCGGATCGTGCGGGGCGGTAGTGTCGCCAGATGCGCACCCTCGAGCAGGTTCACGTCGTCGAGACCGCCGGCAGGACGATCTCGTGTCACGCGTTCGTGGACGACACGACGCATGAGTTGGGACCCGTGAGGCTGCGCTCCGTCAAGGCCACCCCGAGTGCCGTCGCAGTCAGGTACGGGGACGGTAGGGAGACCCAGGTTGCCGTCCACGACGTCGATGCGACGATCCGTCGTGCGATCTGGCTCGGTGCAGTCGTGACGGCGATCCTGATCAGGCTCGTCAAGTGGGCGTTGTCCCGAGCGGAGGGCGGAGGCACATGACCGAACAGCAGACCCTGGGAACCAACGGTGCGCGGCCAGGAGCGGTCATGAAGATCGCCGACGCGATCGGGGAGCGCCTCGAACCCATCCTCGACCGCCTCGCAGAGGTACTCGTCGAGCGCCGCGTCTTCGAGCACACCCAGGACGGGTCGAGAACGGTGATAACCGCATCGGCGCTGTCGACCTGGGGTGGCTACGCGTTCGGCTTCGGCGGTGACAAGGCCGAGAACGGCGGTGGCGGCGGCGGTATCGGGGGCGGTGGTGAAGGCAGGCCGGTCGCCGTGATCGAGGTCACCGACGACGGTGTGCGCGTCCGTCCCGTGATCGACTTCACCAAGATCGGGATCACGGTCGTCGCCGCAGTGATAACGATCTGGAAAGCCCTCCGCTGAGGGGTCTCCTCCGGGGGGACTTGCCTGGGCGGGACTGAGGCGGGACTGGTTCAGGCCGATCGGGCGATCCCCCAGGCGAAGTCGCGGACGAGACCACCCTGCCAACCCACCTCGCGCTCGTCGAGGTGCTCGACCTCGAAACCGGCAGACTCGATTGCCTCGACCGTTCGGCGATTCGCGTGGCACCCACCGCACATCCTCGACCAGACGCCGTCGAGTCGATCCTGCCAGGACCCCACTCTCGGCCGCTGGGACCGGACGTGCTCGAGGAAGTGGAAACGGCCTCCCGGGACGAGGACACGCCTCAACTCGGCGAAGCCGCGTTCCATGTCGGGCACGCTACAGAACACGAGTGTCCCCACGGCGGCGTCGAACGTCGCGTCAGGGAAGGGAAGTTCTTCCGCCGAGCCCGGGTGGAGCAGTGCCCATCTCGGCCGGCGGCGTTCGAACCGTGCGGCCATCGACTCGCTCGGCTCCACGACATCGAGGTGTTCCAGGGCCCCACGCGGGTAGTGCAGGAGGTTGGCTCCCGTCCCACCGCCCACTTCGATCACGCGTCCTGTGGTGGATGCCAGCAGGTCCTTCCGGATCGCGGCGAACATGCGTCTCTCCGCACTTGCCATCAGCAGGTCGTAGCTGAGGCCGCTCAGCCCGGCGAGGCCCCTACCAGATCTCTTGGGGGTTCTCACCTCCGTCATGTGTCCACGGTAGCGGGATCCGGATCGGGATCGGTATCTGGATGGCTCACCAGGACCCGCGATGAACGACGTCCTCGAAAGAGGCTCCTGACCGGTCCAGGGAACGGGAACGGCGCTGAACTGCGGCAGGGTGCCCCACGGCGACAGCACCGACCGGCACATAGGCGTCGGGGACGCCAAACGCTTCACGGAACGCGGCAAGGCGAGGGGGGAAGATCCCGAAGAAGAGGCAACCGAGACCCCTGTCCAGCGCGGTGAGCTGTGCGAGCATCGCCGCAAACCCGGCGTCGACGTACCAGTAGGGGACCGGCCAGAAGTCGGCCTGGTCTGTCACCCCTTTGTCGGGTTCGGCGTACCGCTCGCGGTAGGCGGTCTCGTTCGCGAGGAACACGATCAGGACGGGGGCCTCCAACAGTCCCGGCCAGGGGAAATCGCCTCGCTTCGATGTGGGGAGCGTCGCGTCCCAGAAGCGCTGCGTCGCCCCCGGTCCGTGGAGGACGAGAAACTCCGTTGCGCGCGTGTTGCCCGCCGAGGGAGCCCGGCGGGCATTGGCGACGATCGCGTCCACGTCCTCGGCAGCGACGGGCTCCCGGGTGAAGTTCCGGGTCATCCTCCGCCTGCGCAAGACCTCCTGCAGTTCCATGCCCCAGTGTCTCACAACGGCGTGTGGAACTGCACCGGCGGTGGGCGTTCGCAGCACCGGACTGGTGCGCCGAATTGTCGCATGGCATCGGTACAGTGGACGGCGCATGGCGACCATGTTGCGAAAGAGCGCAGACTCCCGCCATGCCCGCCCGGGGGCGGACAAGCCCGATTCCTCCCAGGATGTGAGGGGTCGGGTCGGGTTGGGCAGACACCGACGGGACAGACCCTGGCGGAGGCGGTTCCGGCGCCTGATGGCCGGTCTCGCCGTCCTCCTGGTCGCGCTCGTCCTCGCACCGGCGGTCTACGTCGTGGTCGTGACGAGCTCCTACCGTCACGGCCGGACCGAGGTCGCACCCCGATCCGACGCGATTGTCCTCGGAGCCGGGCTCCGCCCGGGGAACCGCCCTTCCGCATTTCTCGAGCGGCGCCTCGACGCAGCCGTCGACCTCTACCGCCACGGCAAGGTCGAGGGGATCTTCGTGAGTGGCGACAGCAGCGAGTACCACGACGAGGTCGGCGTCATGCGCAGCTACCTGCTCGAACGTGACGTCCCGGCGGACGCGATCACCGTCGACATGTCCGGACGGGACACGTACGACTCGTGCTGGAGGGCCCGCAACGTCTACGGCATAGACGACGCGATCGTCGTGACGCAGGAGTACCACCTTCCGCGGGCCGTCTACACCTGCCGGCGGCTGGGCATCGATGCACTGGGGGTGGGGGCCTCGGGCGTCGCCGCAAACCCCGTCATGAAGCTCGGCTACATGGCACGCGAGATCCCCGCCGACTATCAAGCCCTGTGGGAGGTGCACGTTTCCCGCCCGACCCCGGACGACGTGTCACCCTCCGCCCAGAACTGATCAAGGAGGCCGAGAGCGCGGTGACCGAGGAACGGACATATCCGGGTGCGCGTCCACCCGACCGGGTGCGTGACGTCGATGCGTGGGGCGTGCGGATCTCGGTCAAGGAGTGGGGCGACGACGCAGCACCACCGCTGCTCCTGGCACACGGAGGTTTCGACTTCGCGAGGACCTTCGACGTCTTCGCTCCGCTCCTTGCCGCAGGGGGCTGGCGTGTGGTCGCCTGGGATCAGAGGGGCCATGGCGACTCG
>QWHP01000428.1 GCA_021404985.1 Actinobacteria bacterium ATB1 | reverse complement strand
TGGGGGGTTGCGTGCGGGGGTTGTCTTGTCTACGTGGGTGGATTGAGTCACGTCTGACGAGGTCCTGCCGGTGGAGACGAAGTCTCGTCGCGAGCGTCCCGGACTCGTGATTCCTGCCATCTGGCGAGCCTATGCGGGCGTGCGAGCGATCGCGCGAGGACGGCGCGCCCGTGACGTCACACGGGAGGTGAGGGTGGTGCCGGCGGCTCCGTAACCGCGGCCCTACCCTCTGGGCCCCCAGGAAGGGGAGCCGGGGTCGGCACGGACATCGCCGGGGAGGACGTCCGGGACACACTCGACACCGACTGGAGCGCCTCGAGGATCTCCATGGGGATCGGGAAGATGATCGTCGAGTTGTTCTCCGCTGCGATCTCGACCATCGTCTGGAGCTGGCGGAGCTGGAGCGCGCCCGGCGACTGGCTGATCACGGCTGCGGCCTGCGCCAGCTTCTCCGACGCCTGGAGCTCTCCCTCGGCGGACACGATCTTGGCGCGCCGCTCACGTTCGGCCTCTGCCTGGCGTGCCATCGCCCTCTGCATCTGGTCGGGTAGGACGACGTCGCGGATCTCGACCCTCTGGACCTTCACTCCCCAATGCTCGGTCTGCTCGTCGAGCGCGGTCGCCAGCTCGGTGTTGAGCCGCTCACGTTCGGCGAGCATCTGGTCGAGCTCGTGGCGGCCGACGATCGAGCGGAGAGTCGTCTGGGCGACGAGCTGCGATGCGGAGAACCAGTCGCGCACCCGCACGACGGACGCTGCGGCATCGACGACCTGCATGTAGGCGACGGCGTCGACCGTGACAGTCACGTTGTCTCGCGTTATCACCTGCTGTGGGGCGACGGATACGGCGTTGATCTGCAGGTTCGTCTTCACGATCTTGTCCAGGATGGGGACGATGAAGAAGACGCCGGGCCCCTTGGCCCCCACGCAACGCCCGAGTCGGAAGATGACGCCGCGCTCGTACTCCTGCACGATCCGTACCGAGCTGGCGAACACGATGATGGCCAAGATGGCAACGAGGATTGCGACTCCCGCCACACTGCTCATCTGATTCCTTCCTCCTCCGGATCACTCGGTGTCTGCGCATGTCCGCCCCGCCCCTCTTGGTCCGGTGGCGGGGACTCCGGGACGGCGTGGCTGCGTGCACGTGAAGCAGCATCCCGCTGAAGGAGTCCACGACAACACGGTTGCCGGCCTCGAGGCGGTCGTCCGACTCGGCGTTCCAGTAGGTCCCGTCGACCATCACGCTTCCCTCGTGCCCGGACCATCGTGCAACGCGTCCCCCCTTTCCCACCATCGACTCCATCCCTACGTCGGAGGGGCGATCCATCAGCCGGCGCGTCTGCCGCTGCAGGATCGGGAACGTCGCCGGTAGCGCCACAGAGCATGCGATGGCGGCGACCAATGCCGGAACGTCGTCCGCCAGGACACAGAAGAGGATGGAGCCCACGGCAAAGGACACGGCAGCGACGATCTGGCGGGACGCTGTCGGACGATGCGTGAGAAGTAGCACGGCCCAGGTGCACACCCCCGCCGCTGCGAGGAGGAGGGGCCACCAGACGAGCTCGTCCTTCCAGGTGCCGTACACGCCGAGGGCGACAAGAAGCGCCGCGAGGCCCCCGGCGATGCCGAGCGTCGGGAGGGCGATCTCGATGAGAAGGAGCGCCGTCGCCAGGACGAGCGCCAGATAGATGACAACGGGCTCCTCCACGAAGCTCTCCATGAGGCCGCAAGCTACATGCCGGCCACACGCTGTGGGATCATGGTCGTGTCGGCCGACAACGAGGGGGCAGGATGCGGATGGTCGTCGGATCGGACGAGGACGCGGAGCGCGCCCGTGCCGTGGTCGCCGACCTCGAGAAGCGGGGTCACCGCGGCCGGACGATCGGTGCGGTTGCGGGCGAGGCGTTGGAGTGGCCCGAAGTGGGCCGAAGCGTAGGCCGTGCCGTCGTGGACGGGTCGGCGGACGGGGGGGTCTGCATGTGCTGGACCGGTACGGGGGTGTCCATCGCGGCGAACCGCATCCCGGGCGTTCGCGCTGCACTCTGCGCCGACGCCGAGACCGCGAGAGGCGCGCGGCGCTGGAACGATGCCAACGTCCTGGTCCTGAGCAACCGGGCGACGAGCGCCGCAGTGGCCGTCGAGATCCTCGATGCCTGGTTCGAGGCCGGCCCGGATGAATCCGAGAGCGACAACATCGCAAGCCTCGACGCGGGGCCACCTGGGATCATCTGACATCGCCCGCCGGACCCCCGGCCCCGCCGACCGTCGGCGTCTAGAGTGTCCGCGACCGATCCACAAGAGGAGGAACCCGCGTGCCGACTTTCGTGATGCTCTCGACGCTCGGCCCGGACGGGATGGCCACGCTCAGCTCCAACCCGGACCGCATCAAGGCCGTCAACGAAGAGGTGGAGGCGATGGGGGCCCGCGTCATCTCGCAGTATGCGCTCCTCGGCGAGTACGACTTCCTCACGGTCCTCGAGGCACCGGACGAGGGCACGATGGCGAAGGTGGCTGTCGCCCTGGGGGCGAGGGGGACGCTCAAGACGAGGACGCTGACGGCGATGCCCGTGGACGAGTTCATAGAGAGCGTCAGGGGACTCGAGCTCTGACCCGCTGACGGGCGGTGATTCCACCTCCGGAGACTGCTTTGCGCCGGCAGACCGGAGTCTTCTGCTGGGAGTGCGGGTCGCCGGCCGGGTCACTGCCGGGAGCCTGCCGGGTCACTGCCGGGAGCCTGCCGGGTCACTGCCGGGAGCCTGCCGGGTCAACCGACCCACCACATGCCGCCCTTGCGTTC
>QWHP01000427.1 GCA_021404985.1 Actinobacteria bacterium ATB1 | reverse complement strand
CGTTCCATGTGTGGACTCCGCCCCAGGCGTCGAGCGTGTAGGCGGACGCCCCACCCCAGGCTGGACGGTAGGGGACGAGCGCACGAGCCCAGTTAGTCCTTGGCCAGTACGGCCCCTTCCCGTACGGATTGGACGCGCCTCCCCATGTGTGGACGCCACCCCACGCATCGAGAATCCACCCGCCGCCGGACTCGTTCACGACGATGTCACGTGCGATGTCCCATCCGTACCAGTACGGCGTCCCCGTGATCGGCGGCGCCCCACCGAACTCGTGCACCCCCCCGAAGCCGTCGAGCACCCAACCTCCCGACCCCGACGGGTTCAAGGCAACCGCCCGCGCCACGTCCCAGCCGGACCAGTACGGACCGCCCGTCACATCGATGGAGGACCCGCCCCACACCTGGAGACCACCGAAGCCGTCAAGCGTCACGCCCCCGGAACCAGCAGGATCCCTCGCTATGTCGCGTGCGATGTCCCATCCGTTCCAGTACGGGGCTCCCGTTGTGTCGACCGACGCCCCGCCCCAGGCGTGCAGGCCGCCGAACGCGTCGACAGTCACTCCCCCGGCACTGTTCGGGTCGGGTGTGACGTTGCGTGCCACCGGCCACCCCGCCCAGTAGGGCGGCTGCGGGCTCACGGCCAGAGGAGCGGGCCGGGGAGGCGAGGGAGGAGGTGGTGGCTCCGGAGGAGCCGTCGGGCCGACCCAGCGCCCAACCACGTACACCGGGGTGCCGATGGGGAGCGTGTAGTAGATCCACTCGGCGTCTGCGTCGGCCATCCGGATGCATCCGTGGCTGACGGGCTTCTGTCCGAGCGGTGTAGCCATGGGCACCCCGTTCTTGCGCGGAATGCCATGGAAGCCGATGCCACCGTTGATGCGTGACATGAACGGCATCGTGATGCTGCCGTCGCCGGACGCAGTGGTCACACGGGACTTCGAGTAGATCACGAAGTTCCCGTTCGGGGTGGCGCCACCGGCACCCGTCGAGACGGGGATCAGACGGATGTACTGGCCTGCGTCCGTGTACACCTTGGCATGCTGGGTCGTCTGGTCGACCACCACGTAGTACCCGGTGGCGGCGACCGCCTGCGGCATCCCGGCGGCCATGGCCACGAGGCCGAAGAGCAAGACAGCGCATCGTGTGATTGCAGTCCTGCGGACACGCAGCGATCCCCGACCTCCGGCCCAAAGCCCGTTTCGACCGTCAGAACGTTCCGTTGTCTCGACTCTCACGCGCTTCCTCGCCTGAAGACCATGTACTCACCTACATCGGCACGTGGGTAGTCGGCCTCGATCTCGCGAGGGGTCGCCTCGACGAGGACGAAGGGGTGCATCCAGTCCTGGTAGACCTCCACTGGCCGGCCGATCGTGCAAGCTCCGCCCGGATCGTCCACAGAGCCCGACACATGGTCGGGATCGGTCTCCTCCACGAGGATCGCGACATCTCCGCGCAGGACACGCTTCAGCTCCCCGACGACCTCGAACGCCTGGGCGTTCACGAGGTGCTGCAGCACCGTGAAGGTCACGGCGAGGTCGAAGCTGTCGTTCTCGGCACTCAGATGGGAGAGTGACTCGACCTGTCGAAAGTCCACCCCCCTGTGGATGGAGCGGGCCCGCTCGACGAATTCTTTCTCGCGTTCGAAGCCGACGACTTCGTCGGCGAACTCGGTGAGGAGGACCGTCATCCGGCCGAATCCGCAACCGATCTCGCAGGCGGATGCGACTCGGCCTTCCGGGAGGTGGGCCTCGATGAGGCGCCGGAGGTCTCTCTGCTCGAGGTAGGTCCTTGCGGAGAGACGTGTCGGGTCCGCGTCCACCACGTCCTCGAAGGCCCACGAATGGTGGCTGCCGGTGGGCTGTCCTGCGCCGCTGCCGTGGTTCGTCCTGGCAATGGCTTCGGGCGACTGCGCCAGCCCGATCGCGACGTCGACGTGCGAGGTGCCCGAACGGAGCGCCGACACCCACCATTGGAGTCCGGCGTCGTCTGCGGGCCGGCCGAGTAGGCGGAGATAGAGGTCCTCGACGAACTCGACATCCGACTCGGGGACACTCGTGCGCTCGGGGGAAACCATCCGGAAACGATAGCCCCCGCAGTCGACGCTCCTCTCCGCGGCGAGTTGTCAGGCCGGTGTCGTGGGGAGCCGTCCGTCGGCGGCACGTCCCTTCAGAGGGCGCCACCAGTCTTGGTTCTCCCGATACCACGTGACAGTGCGTGTGAGACCTGCGTCGAGGTCGAGTTCGGGCTCCCATCCGAGGTGCCGGATCTTGTCGGTAGCGATGGCGTATCTGCGGTCGTGGCCCGGCCTGTCGGGTACAGGCCGGATCATCTCGGGTCCGTGCCCCGTGAGAGCGAGTACCCGGTTCAGCACATCCCGGTTCGTGACCCCCGATCCGAGCCCGACGTTGTAGACGTTCCCCGGTTCCCCCTTGCCGAGCACGACCTCGATCGCCCGGCACGTGTCCTCGACGAAGATCCACTCACGGATGTTCTCCCCGTCGCCGTAGAGAGGGACCTCCTTGCCGTCGAGCAGATTCGTGATGGCGAGGGCCAGGAACTTCTCGGGAAATTGCATCGGGCCGAAGTTGTTGCTCGGCCTCACGACGACCGCCGGAACACCGTGCGTCACCCAATAGGAACGCACGAGCAGGTCGGCCGCGGCTTTCGTCGCGGAATAGGGGTTGCGCGGGACCAGGGGAGCATCCTCACCGAATGGTTCGCCGCTGCAAGATCCGTAGGTCTCGTCGGTCGAGATCTGGACGAAGAGGGGTACTTGCACTGTCCGGGCGGCGTCGAGCAGAACCTGCG
>QWHP01000426.1 GCA_021404985.1 Actinobacteria bacterium ATB1 | reverse complement strand
AGGGTGATCATCACGTCGACGGGGGCGTCCTCGGTGGTGACGGCGAGCTTGCTCGACGACCCGATGTGCATGCACACGACGGTGCCGGTCTCGGCGCAGGCGGCCCAGAACGGGTCCCAGTGGTCGCTGTGGAGGCTCGGGAAACCGAGCGGCTCCGGGTTCTCGGGAAACGTGATCGCGTGGCAGCCCTTGTCGGAGACGCGTCGGACCTCGTCGGCGCAGAGCGCCGGGTCCCAGAGCGCGGGGATCGCGAGAGGGATCATCCTCCCGGGGTATGTCCCACACCACTCGTCGATGTGCCAGTCGTTGTAGGCCCGCACCATCTGGAGCGAGATGTCGAGGTTCTTGGCGTGCGCGAACAGGCGTCCGGCGAAGCCGGGGAAAGAGGGGAAGTTCATGGACCCGAGCACTCCGCCGGCATCCATGTCGGCGACACGTTCGTGGATGTCCCAGCATCCCGGACGGATCTCGGCGAAGCTCGTCGGCTCGACGCCGAACTCCTCCTTGGGCCTGCCCGCCACGGCGTTCAGCCCGATGTTCGGGACGGTGGCGTCCTCGTAGACCCAGACCTCCGTTCCCCCTCTGGTGGTGCTCACGCGCGGGGCGTGTTCCTTCCATCGTTCGGGCAGATGGCGGTCGAACATGTCGGCCGGCTCGACGACGTGGTCGTCGACGCTCACGAGGATCAGATCGTCCCTGTCCACTTCGGTCCCCCTCTCGTCGAGCCCGACTCTAAACGCGCGCATCCCCCGGATCTCTCCTTGACCGTCGGACCCCACACTTCTATAGTGTTCGTTACAGTAACGATCACTACAGAACTAGCCGGCGGCAGCGGAGTACGGCCGGGAGACGCGGAGGAACACGAAATTGGCAAGGTCGGGCATGAGGGCGCGAGGGGCCGAGTCGAAGGCCCGGATCCTCTCGACCACACGGTCGTTGATGGCCGAGCGCGGCTACGCGGCGACCGCCATCGGGGCGATCTGCGCGGAGACGGGTCTGCCCCCCACGTCGATCTACTGGCACTTCGGGAGCAAGGAGGGCCTCCTCGCCCAGGTGGTCGAGGACTCCGCCACCGAGTGGATCTCGGAGCTCGAGGACGCCGTCCCACGCGGCCATGGCGTGACACTGGACCGCGCCCTCGCAGCGCTCGTCGGGTCGATCCGCCGCAAGCCCGAGATCCTCCGGCTGATGCTCATGATGGGCCTCGACCGGAGCCATCCTGACACCTCCGTCCGTGAGTCCGTCAAGGGGGTCAGGAGACATGCCCGCGAGCTGCTGGCACGCCGGATCGCCGAGCTGCTGCCGCTCGATCGGAGCGAGGCCGTCGAGACCGCCTACGAGAACCTCGCCCGCTTCGTCCTCGTCCTCACCGACGGGATCCTCCTCGCCCAGGAGATCGACGGAGAGGACGAGGCCGTCGACCGCCTCGTCGACATGATGCGAACCAGCCTCCTCGCGGTCGGATCCTCCGAGCTCCAACAGGCGGCGACGTCATGATCCCCCGAGCACCGTTCGTGCCACGGTCCTCGACGGGGCCCGCCCGGCTCGGTCGCGGAACACCCTCCGATTCGGCGGAATCCCTGGATCTCTCGGGCCTCAAGCGAATCATCAAGGTCGACAGGCGCAACCGTGTCGCGATCGTCGAGGCGGGCGTGACGTTCCCTGAGCTCCGGGCCGAGCTCGACCCGGCCGGCCTCCGTGTCCTTCATCCCCTCCTTCCCCTGCCCGGCAAGTCGGTCGTTGCGTCCTGCCTCGACCGCGAACCGCCTCTCGTCCCCAAGTACCACTGGGACAGCACCGATCCCCTCCTCTGTGCCGAGCTCTGGTTCGGGACGGGTGAGTGCTTCAGGACCGGCGGGGCGGCCGGGCCCGGCGACACGCTCGAGGAACAGTGGGCAGCCGGCATGCACCAGAAGAACCCCCTCGGTCCCGCCCAGACAGACCTCCTCAAGATCGTCCAGGGCTCGCAGGGAACGATGGGCCTGGCGACATGGGCTTCGATCCGTCTCGAGTTGCTGCCCGAGATCACGCTCGACTTCCTCGCCGGTTCCGACAACGGCCACGCAGTCGCGGGGTTCGTGCACGAGATGGCACGCCGCCGAATCGGCGACGAGATCCTCGTTCTCGACGCAGCCGCCACGAAGTATGCCGGGCACGCGGTCGGGCTCGATCTCGAGCCCCGGCACACCTGGACGGCGCTCGTCCGGATCGGCAGCCTCCCCTACCACCCGCTGGACAGCGTCGAATGGCAGGTTGCGGACGCCAAGGACCTCGCCCGGCTTGCCGGCGTCGAGCTCGTGCAGGCGGACAGGCCCCTCGGTGCGATCCTCGGCACTCCCGCCGAGCATGCCTGGAAGACCCCCGGCACATACCGCGACGTCTTCTTCCTCGCGACCCTGGACGGCGGGATCGAGCTCTCCTCCATGGTGCGGGACCGCTGGTGCTCGCTCGGTGTCGAGCCTGCCCGGGTCTCCACCTACCTCCAGCCGCTCGACCAGGGCCGCAACTGCCACGTCGAGGTCACGGCCCACTTCGACGCGGCCCACTTCGACGCGGCCGGCTCCGACGAAGCCACGGCGATCGACGAGGACCTCGTCCCGCTCGCGGGCGACCTCGCAGACGCAGGTGCGTTCTTCTCGCGGCCCTCTCCCCCGTTGGCGAGAGCCGTGTACGACCGCTGCCCCGACACGGTGAAGGCGCTCGACCTCGTGAAATCGGTTCTCGACCCGGAGAACCTCATGTCGCCCGGACGCCTGTGGAGGCAACGATGAGAGACCGGCCACTCGAGGCGTACCGCTCCGACATGGAGGGTTG
>QWHP01000425.1 GCA_021404985.1 Actinobacteria bacterium ATB1 | reverse complement strand
CGTGTCTTGTGGATCCGCTGTCCGACGACCCAGTTCACGAGAGTCGCGCCCGCCAGGAGCCCGCAGAAACGCCAGTCCCAGGAGGCGTAGAACGCGTAGCTCGCCGCGAGGATGAAGACCTTCCACCGGGCCGGGCGCGGCATCAGGAGCCAGGACAGCGGGAGCACCACCGCAAAGAAGACCGCAAAAGTGATCGTCGGGAAGAGCATGAGTTCTCCGGAGTGGCGCCAAGTCTCCCAAACCGGCGGCTATTTCGGTGGAATCAGGACGGGGTGGACTTCAGCGCCCGCTCGAGAGAGGCCAGATACGAGGCCCCGAAGAGCGCGACGTGGACGAGGAGCGGGAAGATCTGGTGGAGGGCGACCCTCTGCTCCCATCCCGGCGCAAGGGGATGAGCCTCCTCGTAGGCGTCGAACGTCGACTTCGGGAATCCACCGAAGAGTCGCATCATCGCGAGGTCGACCTCGCGATTACCGCCGTAGGCCGCCGGATCCACGAGCCACGGACGGCACCGGTCGTCCCAGACGACGTTGCCTCTCCACAGGTCGCCGTGGAGACGCGCCGGTGGCTCCTCGGGACCGGCAACCTCCGGCATACGGCAGATCACCTCCTCGACGCCCGAAACGAGGCGGTCCGGCAGTCCGCCTGAGTCTCGGCAGAGGCGCAGCATGGGACGGAGCCTTCTCTCGGCGTAGAACTCGGCCCACGTTTCCGTCGGACGGTTGTCCAGAGGCAGGCCGGCGAGCCATGAAGCGGCCGGGACTCCGGGTGGGCCGTCGGCTCCGAACCGCCGCGCTCCCGCAGCGTGCATCTCGGCGAGACCACGACCGAGCGCCTCGTGGGATCCGCCTGCGGGACTGCCCGGCTCGATCCACTCGAGGACCAGCCACCTCTCGGACACGGCCAGGACATCGGGCACGTTCACACCGCCGCCGGCGCGCAGCCATTCGAGACCGGCCGTCTCCGCCACGAAGGCCCCCGCCGGAGCCCGTGTCGAGAACTTGACGAAGGCCCTCCCCCCACCTCGAAGACGCAGGCAGAACGCTTCGTTGATGCAGCCACCGCTCACCGGCGCCGCCTCGAGGACACCGGCACCGAGCCTCCGCTCGATATCGGCAACGTCCTCGGGTGGGATCAAGTCAGGCCTCGTCCGCGTTCGCGATGATCTGCTTCACCTCGTCGAGAAGTCCCCTGCAGGCACGCCGGCACATGTCGAACACCGCGTCGAAGCCGTCCTCCTCCCCGTAGCCGTAGTACGGGTCGGGCACCTCGAGGTCGTCGCCCGCCTCCGGATCGAACTCGCGCAGGAGCCGGACCTTCTGCCGGTGGTCCTCGGACTCGGCCAGCGACGCCAGGTCGACCAGGTTCTCGAGGTCCATGGCCAGCACGAGGTCGAACATCTCGAAATCCCGGCTCGCGAACTGCCTTGCGATGCTGGTGATGACGACACCATGGCGTCTGGCGGCCGCCCGTGCCCTGGGGTCGGCCGGCTCGCCCTCGTGCCACCCTCCGGTACCGGCACTGTCTATCACCACTCGCTCTGCAACGCCCTCGGATTCGGCGAGGTGGAGCATCACCGCCTCCGCGGTCGGCGACCGGCAGATGTTGCCGGCACAGACGAAACAGACGCGGACCGGTTCAGACTGCACTGCTCTCCGACACGGTCTCCGTATCCGAGGACGCAGCCTGTCGAAGGCGCCGCCCGCGGACCTTCCTCCCGACAGCCCAGCCCAGGCGAAACCAGAGGGGGTAGGAGAGAAGCACGGCCATGGCGACGAGGTCACGGCGGAGGCTCTTCTTCGAGGCGTCGAATCTCAGGAGACCGAAGCCGATCCGGCCGGAGTTGAGCATGAATTCCCGGCCCGACTCGACCCCCCAGATTCGGGCGAACCAGCGGATCCAGGAGACGTCGTACCAGAGCGGAAGGGACACGCCCCAGAAGAGCGCCGTGATGCCCGCCGTGGCAGGAGCCTCGACGCTGTCGTCGAGAAGGGCACCTCCGGCAGCGCCGGCAGCGGTGAGGAGGGGTGGGTCGTAGAGAAAGCTCATGGCACGATCCTGTATGTCAGCACGGCGTGGGCCACCGGGGCCCCGTCCGCGTCCGTAGCCCGAATCTCGGCGAAGCTCAGTTCCTTCGCCCGCTTGACGCAAGTCGCGTGGCAGAGGAGGTCGGACCTCTTGCACGCACCCACGTACTGGATGCTTATCGCGATGGTCGAGGCGCGAGTGCCCTTCTCGAAGTCGTGGTTCGACCAGACGGCGGCGGCCCCGGCTGTGTCGATCGTGGCGGCGACCGCACCCCCGTGATAGAAGGTCCCGTCGTTCGTGAGTTCCTCCCGGAACGGGAGGCGCACGATCACGTCATCCGGCTCGTATCGGTCGAATTCCAGACCGAGCCACCCGATGAAGGGGGTCTTGGTCATGATCTCCGCCACACCGCGGCGAAGCTGCTGTTGCTTGTCTTCGTCCAAGGCCGCCACGGGGGCCAACCTAGTGGATATGCCGCGGGTGTGGCCCTGCCGCCGGGGTCCCGAATCGGCCCGGAGTGCAGAAAAGGGGACATCTTGAGATTTCTCTGAGAATGACTTGCCAAGGCGCAAGTCGGGGGGCCACACTCCCCGCAGGGGTTGCACGGACTGGGTTTCGAAGTGGGGCGTGGAAAGAAGACTCGAGACAATACAACGAACGGGGCGGGTGGACCAGCTCCTCCTCTTCCGCATCTGACGCCTCCGCCCGCGACCGGGGTGCCCGCTGAAGCCCCCGCAGGGATGGGCCTGCTGGGCACCCCGTCCCCTCACGGACCGTTCGGCAAGCCTGTCCCCCA
>QWHP01000424.1 GCA_021404985.1 Actinobacteria bacterium ATB1 | reverse complement strand
TGGGTGGCCAAGAACATCGTGGCGTCCGGGGCCGCGGACCGTGCCGAGGTCCAGATCGCATATGCGATCGGGAAGGCTGCCCCGGTGTCGTTCATGGTCGAGACGTTCGGCACGTCGCAGATAGCCCCGGAGAAGCTCGCCGACATCAGTCGTGAGACGTTCGACCTCCGGCCCGCGGCGATCGTCCGTGACCTCGACCTGCTGAGGCCGATCTACAAGAAGACCGCAGCCTACGGCCACTTCGGCCGACACGAGAAGGACCTCACTTGGGAGGCCACGGACCGCGCCGACCGGATCAGGGCCGCAGCGGAGTCCGTCGCGTAACTCCCTGCGATTGGCTGACCTCACGACGAGCCCGGTGCCTGCATCTTGTCGGACGGCAAGTGGGACTGGTAGACCGAATAAAGCTGGCAGCCAGTTCAATGGCGTGATCGAACGGCTGCCGGGTGTCCGAGTTGGGCCTGAGAAAGGGGCGGGATCATGGGAGTGCTCAATCGGCGGATGGGGCGTGTCTGCGCGCACATTCTCGTCTTCGTGCTGTTCCTTGGAATGACGGGAGTGAAGGCCGATGCTGTACCTGCGGTGCCGTACTGGCCGGGTTGGGACATCGTCCGTGGTGTGACTCTCGTCGACAACGCTGATCCGTACGGTTTCCCCAAGGGCGGTTACACTTCCGACGGCTGGGGTGGACTTCATGCGTGGGGAACCGCAGCGCCTGTGACGCAGACGCCGTATTGGATGGGATGGGACATCTCCCGCGGGGTGGCGATGACCGCCGAAGGGGTGGGTGTCCAGGTGGACGGTTGGGGCGGACTCCACCCGGTGCGGAACACAACGGCAGACACCTGGGGCGTGCAGAACGTGAACACGTCCGACAGCACTTACTGGCCAGGTTGGGACATCGCCCGGGGTGTCGGGCTGATCGATTACGGAGACGGCGGCGTTGTCGTCGATGGCTGGGGCGGCCTCCACACGTTCGGCCTTTACGGTGACGACATCGATACCGGAGACGGGCCGTATTGGCCCGGTTGGGACATCGTCAGGGACGTCGCTGTTCTGCCCGATGGGTCGGGAGGCTGGGTCCTCGACGGTTGGGGAGGTGTGCACCCCTTCGGCTGGGCGCCGGAGGTACTCATCTCCGAGTATTGGCCCGGTTGGGACATTGCTCGCGGAATCAGCATGTATCCCGATTTCACGGGCGGCGTCGTCATCGACGGTTGGGGTGGGATTCATCCCTTCGAGGTCGACTGGTAGACGCCGCAGACCGTTCGCGGCCTCCTCGATCGTAACTCCCTGCGAGCGTGCGCTCAGCGCGGGTCGAGTGGATCGACCTCGATCCGGATCCTGACGTCCGTGTGTTCCGACACGACCGACCGCATCGCCGGGAGCGCGTCGGGCCAGCGGCCCCTGTCCACGAAAGCGAGCAGGCCAGGATCGGTTCCGTGACGGGGTCCGAGGACCTCGCCGCCCGCGGACTCGAGGGCGCTCGCCAGAGCGCGCAGGACCCCGTCGTCGGCGCAGCGGATCTCGACCGACCTGCGCCAGGGCGGAAGGCCGGAGACCTCTCTCTCCGAGAGCACGAGCGACTCGTATTCCGAGCAGTCCCGCATCCCGAGCGCCCGGATCGCCGGATGGTCTCGCCGCCGAGTCTGGACCAGCACATGGCCTCCGTCGGCCGATCCACGGGCTGCGCCGACGGCCTCGACGAGGAGGTGCAGGGCACTCTCCTCCCCCCTGATGCCGGGACGCGAGAGAGATGCGTCAGGGTCGACGAGGACGACGAGGTCGAACGCGCGGCGGTGGCGGAGGGCAACCTGGGTGCCGACGACTATGCCGCCCGGGATCGGCGGGGGAGCCGACGTGCCCGATGCCTCGACCACCTCGACCTCCCCGAATGCGGCGTGGATCTCGCGGCGCAGCTTCGTCACGCCGATGCCGAGCATGCGGACCTTGTCCGACCCGCAGGACGGGCAGGCCACGAACGGCAGGCGCGCGCCGCAGCGCGCGCAGGCGAGCTCCGACTTCTCCGGCACGAGTCGTCCACCGCAGGTGGAGCACGCCGCCAACTTGCCGCACTGGCGGCACACCAGGGAACGGGCGATCCCGCGCCGGTTCAGGAAGACGAGGCTGCTGCCCCCTTCTGCGAGTGCGGCCCGGACAAGCGCGAAGAACCTCGAACCCAACGGGCCGACTGTGGGCTCGTCTGTGAGGTCGGTCAGCTCCACGAGCGGCCAGCGGGCCGTGCAGTGGGGAACACGCAGGGACACCGGCTGCGTGCCCTCAGCCGCGCTCGCCGCGAGTAGCCCTTCCGGGCCGACGGGACTCGTGGGGGAGATCTCGACGAAGGGTAGGTCGAGGTCGCGGGCCAAGCGGCGCGCGACGACGCGGGCGTCGAGGGCTGGGGTCCGCTCGTCCTTGTGCCAGGGCAGGTGGCTCTGGGAGACGACGACAAGGCCGAGGTTCGGAATCGGAGCGAAAGGACCGTGCCGGCCGCAGAGCACAAGTCGAGAGGATCCAGACACAGCGGTCTCCCAGGCCCGTGTCCGGTCCGCGTCCTTTCCGGCGGAGAGGTCGACCGCGCCCGGGATTCGTGGCGCGTGGGACGGTGGAACGACCACGAGCGCGCAGCGGCCGCGAGGAAGGGCGGCGACGAGAGGGCCTAGGGTGCCTGCCGCGTCGTCGCCCGGCCAGGTCCGGACGAAGGCCTCGACACGCTGCGACGCCGAGACGGCTTCTGTGACTGCGGGGATCGTGCGTGCCACCGGTCCGGCATAGTGGTCGGCGGCCCGGCCTGCGAGGGTGACCCTCGGCGGGTCCGACACCGGGATCTCGCAGACGAAGGCAGCCAGCGGGCGGAGACGTGCGCGGACGGGCTCGGGGACCTCGGAGACGTCCCGGAAGCCCACCACCCATCCTCGGACGTGTCTTCCCTGGAGCGGGACCCGAACGAGGGACCCGACCACGACGTCGGCGTCGAGGTCGCCCGTCAGGTAATCGAGGGGTTCGGCGATGGGGCGGACGTCGACCACCACGCGGGCGACACGCCCACGTTCCGTCTCACCCATTCAGAGGCTGTGGCCGTGCGTGCTCACGAGCGTCAGGTTGCCCGCCATGTACTGCCGTCGGGCGAGTGAGCGCTGGAGCTTCCCGCTCGACGTCTTGGGGAGCTGGCCCGGCTCGACGAGGACCACTTGCCGGGGCGCGAGGCCCACAGCGTCCCTGATGGCCCTCGACACCTCGACGGCTGCGCCTGCGGCATCCTCGGGCTCGAGGCGAGTCTCGGCGACGACGACGATCGCCTCATGAGAGGCCTTGCGCTCGACCGAGAACGCGACGGCGTTCCCTGCCCGGACGCCGGGCACGGACTGGGCGACCGCCTCGACGTCCTGAGGCCAGATGTTGCGTCCTCCGACGATGATCAAGTCCTTGGAGCGGCCACAGAGGTACAGCTCGCCCCCGGCGACGTATCCGACGTCGCCCGTGGAGAGCCACCCGTCCCTCAAGACTTCGGCGGTCTCCTCGGGCCGGCCGTCGTAGCCCTGCATGAGCGACGACCCCGAGATCAGGACCTCCCCGGCCTGTCGTTCGGGGAGGTCGTTTCCGGCCTCGTCGACCACCCGCAGTGCCATTCCTCGCAGCGGGACGCCGAGTGCGACGATCTCCTTCGAGTTGGGTCCCTGCTCGGCCGGCTCGGCGAGCCTCTCGTGCTCGAGGAGTGTTCGGTTCACGACCTCGGAGCGGAGTCCGTCGAAGTGCAGCGGGAACGTGACGGCGAGGGACGCCTCGGCGAGTCCGTAGCAGCAGAATGGCGAGGTCGCGGGAAGCCCGTACTGTCCGCCGGCCTCCACGAATCCGCGCATGTTGCCGGCGTCGATCGGCTCTGCCCCGCAGAGGGCGAGACGCAGTTGCTCGAGGTTGAGGCTCGCACCGCGGCGCATGGCCCTGGTCGCGAGCGCATAGGCGAAGTTGGGTGCTGCAGTGACAGTGCCGCCCTGGGCGCTCACCAGCTCCATCCACGAGGCCGGCCGGCCGAGGAAGGACTGGGGCGAGAGCAGCGTGAGGGACGCACCGAGCGTCGCCGGCACGAGGAGGGATCCGATGAGCCCCATGTCGTGGTAGAGCGGAAGCCACGAGACGATGTGGTCGCGATCGGCGTGGAGGCGAGCGGCATCCGAGATCGCGGTGAGGTTCGCGCATATCGCGCCGTGATGGAGCCTGACCGCCCTGGGATCCGCCGTCGAGCCGGACGTGAACTGCAATACAGCGAGATCCTCGGCTTGGATCTCGGGACGTTCGTATCGGGCTTCCGATCGTGACGTTCCCGACGCGAGGTCGGTGATGTGGACCATTGGAGGATCCGAGGGTCCCGGCTCGTACTGCGAGCCGACGAGCTCGTCGACCACGAGGAGTCCCGCCCGGGACGCCGCGACCCTCCTCCGCGTCGCGTCGACGAACGCATCGACGCCGGCGAGGCGCATCGGGAGTGGCAAGAGGGTGACGGCCGCGTCGCACATGAGCGCCGCGACGATCGTCTCGACGAGGCCTCGGGAAGTCATGCCGAGG
>QWHP01000423.1 GCA_021404985.1 Actinobacteria bacterium ATB1 | reverse complement strand
TACATCCACGTGCAGGTCCGGGCCGGCCAGGATGTGGTCGATCTGGCTGTGCGGTCTCGGGTTGGGCCATGTGCGGCCCGACACTGCCCGCCTCCAGCCGCGCAGCAGCCGGCCGACCACTGGTCCCCACATGTTCATGTCGCCCACGAGAACTTCGCGGCGCCTCGGTGCCCCGAGGAGTCTGCGGAGCTGGGCGAGCTGGGGGACCGAGCCGTGAGGCAGCCAGCTCACGTGGGTGCCGTGTACGCGCCAGTAGATGCCGCAGGCATCCCGGATCTCCACGTCGACCACCACGCGGCTCGCCGGATCGCCCGGGATCCTCCAGAGCGGACGCACGCCGTGATCGACGATGGGGTGCCGGCTCAGGAGAGCGAGCCCGATCTCGCCGGCGGAGTCCTCCGTGCCGGGCGGTTCCGACGCCAGCGGACCCTGGTAGTAGGGCTGGAAGACGAGCTCGTAACCGAGCGTGCGGGCGAGACCGGCGGCCGATCCCTCGTCGCCCGGCCCTCGTCGCTCCTCCTGCAGAACGACGACGTCTGCATCCATGCGTTCGACGACGGAGGTGACGTCGAAGGGACGTCCGTCCTGCGTGAGTCCCATGTGGATGTTGTACGAGGCGACACGTAAGCCAGGTCGCGACGCACCCTCTCGAGTCATGTCCGGGACCTCGTCGAGCGGTGCCCGACCGCGCAACCCGGGGCTGCAGGCGCGTCGGTCACGGGAGGGTTGCCCCCGAGGTGGATGCCTCGTCGGGCGACGCACCGTCGACGGCGGTCTCCTTCTCCAAGGCGAGAAGGGAGGGGGACCGGGCGAGAAGCAGAATCCCGGCGGTCACGACAGCGAGGGCAATCGCCGACACGACCCCTACGAGGGGTGTGAGGGTCAGGGTCTCGTCGAAGACGTAGATGCCGATTCCCGAGGCCACGATGGTCCCGCTCACGACCATCATCGTCATCGCGGTCGAGAGCCGTCCCGCCCTGAGGGCGGCGTTGATCCAGACGACGTTCATCACTCCGAGCACCGACATGACCCACACCGCCCAGTTCCCGAACGACGGATCCTCCACTATCTGCTTGACGAGAGCGCCGACGAAACCGGCGTGAACACCGGCAGCGGCTCCCCGCAGGGCGGCCCGGAAGGGGCTTTCGGCGACCGACAGCACCCAGAGGACTGCGAAGCATCCGGCGCACACGACAGCGGCGGCCAGCCAGTCGCAGCCGGGGCCGATATCGACACCCGAGTTCGGCCGCAGTGCAAGGAGTGCGCAGGCCATCCCCATGGTCGTGAGAGCTGCCGCGAGCCAATCCCGTCCGGTCATGCGGGAATGCACCACCCATGCGCTCGCCGGTACGAGGAAGACGAGTTGCAGTGCGAGCACCGGTGTCACGAGCACGAGCGGGGCGAGCGCCGAAGCCGCCGCCTGTGAGAGCACCCCTGCGAACCCCACGACGGAACCGATCCACCAGATCGGCTGGCGGAGGATCCCGGCGGCAACCCGTGCTGCTCCTGCCTGCGCCTCGTGGTGGAGGTCTCTGAGGTGCGCCTTCTGCTGGAGCGCATTCGCGCCCGGATAGGCGATGGCCGCCAACAAGGTGAGGGCGACGGCAACGGCAGCGGCGGCCCCGAGATCGATCGACATCCGCGACAAGGTAGCTGCGGGCTATCCGCTAAACCTCACTCGCGATGAGACGATGGGAACGGAAACTCCCCCAGGAAGATTGCCGTGGACCACTACCTCGAGAGCCAGATCAGGACGATCGAGTCGAGGCTCGACCGCATCGAGCAGGAGCTCGGGTTGGTACCCGATGGGCCCGCCATCTCCGATCTCGTGGCTCAGCTCGCACACGACGGCAAGATGCTCGATGCGATCCGGGTCTACCGGGACGAGACAGGCGCCGACCTCGCGGCCGCCAAGGAAGTCGTCGAGTCCATTCCCCGCTGAACCCGCGGTCGTTCGACGACGGAATCGCCTGAGTCCGAGGCCTTGGCTACCGGCGGAATCGCCGCCACATGCCGCGATCGGTCACAAGCTCTAGTCTCCTTGGGGTCCCGCAACACCTCGCGACGAGGAGCACCCAACGATGTCCGATCCCAAGATCGACGTGGCGCCGCCCGAGGGCACGCTGCTCGTCCTCACACCCGGTCTGGGGGCCGTGTCGACGACCTTCATGGCAGGTGTCGAGGCCGTCCGCCAAGGACACGCCCAACCCTTCGGATCGCTGGCCGAGATGCAGACGATCCGCCTGGGCAAGCGCTCGGAAGGTCGATCGCCGGCGATCCGGGACGTCGTGCCGCTCGCCCCCCTCACCGACATCGTCTTCGCCGCCTGGGACCCCATCCCAGACAACGCCTACGAGGCGGCGCGCCGTGCAGATGTGCTGTCCCGCGACGACGTCGAGCCGATCCGCGATTTCCTTCGGTCGATCGAGCCGATGCCTGCCGCGTTCGACCACGCCTACGTGAAGAACCTCGACGGGCCGAACGTGAAGTCGGGGGCGAACAAGTTCGAGCTCGCCGAGGCGTTGCGTGACGACATCCGGTCGGCCATGTCGGCCTCGAAGGCGGCGCGTGCTGTGATGGTCTGGTGTGCCTCCACGGAGGTCTACATCGAGCAAGCAGACTGCCACAGGTCGCTGGAGGCGTTCGAGGCGGGCATGAAGGAGAACGATCCCGCCATCGCTCCCTCTCAGCTCTATGCGTATGCGGCGATCTCAGAAGGCATTCCGTATGCGAACGGCGCTCCGAACCTCTCCGCGGACACCCCTGCCCTGGAGGAGCTCGCAAAGCTCAGGGGAGTGCCGATCGCCGGCAAGGACTTCAAGACGGGCCAGACCCTGATC
>QWHP01000422.1 GCA_021404985.1 Actinobacteria bacterium ATB1 | reverse complement strand
CCTCCCCTGTCAGGATCGTCACAGCCATCGCCGCACTAGCGGGAACGCAGAGGCCCGTCTCCGACTGGGTGAGCGCAGCATCGACCCCGTCCGAGATGTCCCCGTGGATTCCCGTGTCCTCGACCGCGCCCGGCATCTCGTCTTCCGACTCACCCACCGGAGTGTCGACGTCGGGTTCGACGTCACCGTGGTCCGGGAGGTCGTCGAACCCCGGATCGAATGGGTTGTCATCGAGCCCTTGCATGCCGACGTGTTCCGAGTCCGCAGGGAGATCGTGGCTGTCGCTCAACCCTCCGCACCTCCTTCCGGCGCGTTGGACGCGCCGGACTCGGAACCGGTTCCAGAAAAGTGTCCGCAGAAGCTGCACACGCGCTCGGGCCGCCCGTCCGACAGGAGGGCGGCCCGAGCGCGAGCCATCTGCTACGGCAGGATCAGTAGGACTGGCGTGCCTTGATGACCCTGGCCGCAACGACACCGAGTGCCGCAAGGATCACGAGGATGATGATCTTCTTCACTTCACTGCCCTCTCTCTGGGACCCTCACACCTTCTGCCCGCACAGCGTAGCGTTTCCGGGGAAGTCCGTGTCACGTCCGCATCGAACGGTAATGTGCCCCCCGCGGCGTACCGATACATTCGCCGTGGACACCAAACCCGTCACCCCGATCGTCGAGCAGACGAGCGACGACGAGATCTTCGTGAGATTCGGCCCCGTCCGGCTGAGGGTCGAGATCGACGGTGCCGACGACGAGGTCGCGGCGACCGCGCTCCTCGAGCCGTGTACGGAGGATGCACCCGCCGGCCCGTCCGGTGAGAAGGCGGAACGCGGGGGTGCCGGTTCCGAGGGGACCGCCGGGCGCCGCGGGCGACCTTCTGCCCCCCCACCACAGAATCGCTGGCTCGACGCGCACAGCGCCCTGAGGCGCGGCCACTACCAGGAGGCGATCGACCTCTTCGAGGAGGAAGCCGTGGCGGCAGAGGCCAAGGACGACCATGCCAGGGCGGCCGTCGCGTATCGAACGGCTTCCGGGGCCGCGGAGTCACTCGGCCGGATCGACCTGGCGAACCATCTGATCCGCCTGGCGGGCAAGCACTACCTGTTCGTGGCCGAGAGCTCCTCTTCGTCCACCCGCGCGACCCTCGACTCCTACGTGACCGCGGCGAAGTGCTTCCTGCACGCCGGGAATCTCGACCTGGCCGGTGACTGCATCGAGCGGGCCAAGACCGTCGAGAGGGTTCTGGACGTCTCTGTGGACAACTGGCATGCGCGTACTCCTGGCAACTGAGGGGACGTACCCCTACGGACTGGGCGGGGTCTCGACCTGGTGCGATCAACTCGTGACGGGTCTCTCCGACCACGACTTCGCCGTGGTCGCCGTGGTGGCGAACCCTCACGTGGCGTCGCGATACCGGATCCACCGCAACGTCAAGGTCACGGCCGTCCCACTGTGGGGAAACGAGTTCATCGAGGAGGAGGTCCCCCGGCCGTTCGCCTCCTTCATGGCACGACGCCGGTCGGTCCGGAGTGGCCGAACGGAGAGCGAGTTCCTCGCCCTCCTCGAGCACCTCACCGACCACCTGATGCTCGAGGCCGATGCCGCAGGTGGTGTCGCGGACTGCATCACGGAGCTCGCGGACTTCGCCACCGGCCACGACCTCAGACAGGCGTTCCTCGGCGCACGGGCCTGGGATCTCATCCGGTCCAAACTCGGGAGGCATCCCCTCTTCGCCAAGGCCTCACTCGAAGGAACGGTCGAATCGGCCCGCGCGGTGTACCGGTACTTCCTCCCCTTGGCGATCCCGCTACCCGACGTGGACGTCGCCCATTCCACCGCCGCAGCCTTCTGCTCCCTGCCGTGCATCGCGGCAAAACGCCAGAAGGGTGTTCCCTTCCTCCTGACAGAGCACGGCGTCTACCTGCGCGAACGGATCCTGGCGCTGATTCGCGACGACACTCCGTCACTGCAGAAGGTCATGCTCGCCAACCTCTACAGGGGAGTGGTCACAGCCGCATATCGCGAGGCCGACCGCATCCTCCCAGTCTGCGGTTTCAACGTGCTGTGGGAGGAGGCCATCGATCCGGAAACCGGTTCGAAGGTCCATGTCGTCCACAACGGCGTCGTCCCTGACCACTTCCCCCCCGGACCTGAACCCGCGGAGCCCCCGACAGCGTGCTTCGTCGGGCGCATCGACGAGCTGAAGGACGTCATCACGCTGCTCGACGCGTGCCGCCGCGTGAAGGATGCCGTCCCCGACTTCGAGCTCCACCTCTACGGTGACGCCACCTCACCCGACTACGAGCGGAGGTGCTTCGCGCACACGGAGTTCCTCGGCCTCGAGGACTCGGTCTTCTTCCACGGCCATACGAAGGACGTGCGGGGAGCCCTGCAGAGATCCTGGGTTGTGGTCCAGGCATCCGTCTCCGAGGCACTCCCCTTCTCGATCCTCGAAGCCATGATGTGCGCCAAGCCGATCGTGGCGACAAGCGTGGGTGGAATGCCGGAAGCTCTCGGGCGCACCCGCTTCCTCGTGCCCCCGCAGGATCCCGCCTCCCTTGCGGACCGTATCGTCGAACTGTTGACGATGCCACCGGGCGAGAGGGCGGCGATCGGGGCCGACAATCGTCATATCGCTCTCGAACAGTTCACACAGGCGAGCTTCCTCGACGCCTACCGAGCCGAGTATGCCGGCCTTGTCGAGGCACGCGTCCTCGCAGGGGCATCGCGTTGACGACCCTGGCGCGCCTTCCGGCCACGACCCGAGGTAGGACCGTCTGGCCTCTTGCCCTCGTCCTCCTTGCGACGGTGTCGCTTGGGGCCCTCTACGGCGGCCCTTCTGCAGCACCTCGACGGG
>QWHP01000421.1 GCA_021404985.1 Actinobacteria bacterium ATB1 | reverse complement strand
CCTCCTCGAGGGCGTCGAGCGCCTCGGAGAGCGAACCCGGGACCTGCGGGACCTGGGCCAGCTCCGCGGGCGGAAGGTCGTAGAGGTCCTTGTCCACCGGTGCCGGTGGCTCGATCTTGTTCTGGATCCCGTCGATGCCGGCACACACCATCGCTGCGAACGCCAGGTAGGGGTTGCAGGACGGGTCCGGGCAGCGGAACTCGACACGCTTGGCCTTCGGCGAGTTTGAGTAGAGCGGGATCCGGCACGCAGCCGACCGGTTCCGCTGGCTGTAGACGAGGTTCACGGGCGCCTCGTAGCCGGGGACGAGCCGCTTGTAGGAGTTCGTCGTCGGGTTCGTGAAGGCGAGCACGGCCGAGGCGTGGGTGAGGAGCCCGCCGATGTAGTAGCGCGCCATGTCCGAGAGCCCCGCGTAGCCGGCCTCGTCGAAGAACAGTGGCTCGTCTCCGTTCCAGAGGGACTGGTGGACGTGCATTCCGGACCCGTTGTCCATGAAGACCGGCTTCGGCATGAACGTGACCGACTTCCCGGCACGACGCGCCACGTTTTTCACGACGTACTTGTAGAGCATCGTCCTGTCCGCCATGCGCAGCAGCGTGTCGAAGCGCATGTCGATCTCAGCCTGTCCAGCAGTCCCGACTTCATGGTGCTGCACCTCGATCGGGATGCCGACGGACTCGAGGACCGCCACCATCTCGTTGCGGAGATCCTGGTAGTGATCCATGGGCGGCACGGGAAAATACCCCTCCTTGTACCGCGGCTTGTATCCGAGGTTCGGGCTCCCGTCTATCTCGGTGGGCGCCCCCGCGTTCCAGGCGCCTTCGAGGGAGTCAACCTCATAGAAGCCCGAGTTGTAGGTCTGGTCGAAGCGCACGCGGTCGAAGATGTAGAACTCGGCCTCGGGCCCGAAGTAGGCGGTGTCGGCGATTCCCGTGCTCCGCACATAGTCCTCGGCCTTCTGGGCGATCCAACGCGGGTCACGCGTATACATCTCGCCCGTGACCGGGTCCTTCACGTTGCAGTTGATGTTGAGCTGCTTGCGCGCCGAGAACGGGTCGATCACCGCGGTCGTCGGGTCCGGGATCAGGAGCATGTCGGACTCCTGGATCTCCTGGAATCCCCGAATTGAGCTGCCGTCGAAACCGAGGCCGTCCTCGAAGACGTCCTCGTCGAGCTCGTGCGCCGGCACGGTGAAGTGCTGCATCAGCCCGGGGAGATCACAGAAGCGGATATCGATGAATTCGATGCCCTCGTTCTTGACCATCCCGACGATCTCTGCTGGTGTGCGCTCTGCCATGTGATCAACCTCCGTCTGCACTGATGGCGTCCGCACTGGCGGCATCACGAACGAGCCTCCTCGCAGGACGGGCGCGTTCCTGATCCCGATGGTCCTGACCAGAAGGACGTGTGCCCGCCAATGACCGGCGCATGTCCCGGGCATGCTACGTGCGAGCGGGCAAATCGCGCGGTGCCGTCGAACAAATCCCCAGGTCAAGTGAGCGTCGGAGGCGGCCAACGACGTACCCCGAAACAAATCGGCAACACAGGCCACCTAGGCTCGCGGACGACGGAGTCGCCTAACGGGAGCCGATGGCGGTGGATCGCCAGCAGGAATACGTTCTCAGGACTGTCGAGGAACGCGGGGTCCGTTTCATCCGCCTCTGGTTCACGGACGTCCTGGGTTTCCTCAAGTCGTTCGCGATCACCCCACAGGAGCTCGAGAACGCGTTCAGCGAGGGGATGCACTTCGACGGGTCGGCGATCGAGGGCTTCGCCCGCGTCCAGGAGTCGGACATGGTGGCGCGGCCCGATCCGAACACCTTCGCGCTCCTCCCCTGGCGCTCCGACGACGAGCCGACTGCCCGCATGTTCTGTGACATCGTCCTCCCCGACGGATCGCCGTTCGAGGGCGACCCGCGTTGGGTCCTCAGACGAAACCTGCAGCGGGCGACAGAAGCTGGCTTCACCTTCTTCGTTGCCCCCGAGATGGAGTACTTCCTCTTCGAGGGACCGGACAATCCTGTGCCGCTGGACACTGCAGGCTACTTCGACCTCACACCGAGTGACGAGGCACGGGGTCTACGCCGCCGGACGATCGAGGCTGTCGAGGCGATGGGGATACCCGTCGAGTACAGCCATCACGAGGTGGGGCCGAGCCAGCACGAGATCGACCTGCGCTACGCCGACGCGCTCACGATGGCCGACAGCGTCATGTCGTTCCGCCTGACCGTCAAGCAGGTCGCGGAGACTGCCGGCGTGTACGCGACCTTCATGCCGAAGCCGCTCACGGGCGAAGCGGGCTCGGCGATGCACACCCACCAGTCGCTCTTCGACGGGGACCAGAACGCATTCTTCGACCCGGGTGACGAGTACGGCCTGTCCAAGGTCGGGAAGGGTTACATCGCCGGGCTCCTGACCCACGCCCGTGAGATGTCGGCGATCACGAACCAGTGGGTGAACTCCTACAAGAGGCTCGCGACAGGCTATGAGGCCCCGAGCTTCGTATGCTGGGGCCGCCACAACAGATCGGCCCTGGTCCGCGTGCCTCGCGCCAAGCCGGGCAAGGAACAAGCCGCCCGGATCGAGTTTCGCGCCCCCGACTCGGCCTGCAACCCGTACCTCGCCTTCGCCGTGATGCTTGCCGCAGGCATGCGTGGGATAGAGGACAACTACGAGCTCCCGCCCGAGGCTTCGGACAACATCTACGAGATGTCTCCCGAGGAACGCCGTGCGGTGGGGATCCGCACGCTGCCGTCCTCCCTCATGTCCGCGCTCGAGGAGATGGAGCGCTCCGAACTGATGGCCGAGGCGCTCGGCGAGCACGTCTTCGAATGGTTCCAGCGCAACAAAC
>QWHP01000010.1 GCA_021404985.1 Actinobacteria bacterium ATB1 | reverse complement strand
AACCGGATAGCGGATGTCGTGGACGAGGCCTTCGTTGGACTCGAATGTCCGTGAGGTGCGCGTGTCCAAGGGCAGGCTCGCGGGGACACCGCCGGGGAAGGTGTCGGCCAACACGCGTCCGTCACCGTCGAGAACCAGCACGTAACGGACGTCCCGATTGGCGTCCTTGGTCCGCTTGACGAGCCGGGACAGACCGTAGACGTCGTTGACCAGGATGGGTTCGGTGGCGCTCATCGCGGTTTCGCGCGCAATGGCCGTCCCCCGCTCGAGCAACTCCGCCCGCATGCTGTGCTCGGTGTCCAACCTCACCACCACGGCGAGGGAGAGCCCAACGAGCATCACGAGCATGGCCGGGATCCCGGAGATCTTCGCACGCACACTGACGCTCGTGCTCAGACGCACGATCCTGTCGAGCAGGCCGCGCCACCGGTGCGCAAGGTCAGCCACGGAGAGTCCTGCCTCCGACGACGTCACTCACTCTCTCCACGCCGGCGTACAGCTCGGGATCCATCGGCGAGAAGCCGTCGAGGCCCAGGGCGTCGAGCACCGGGCGCGCCGACGGGTCCTCGGACATGCCGAGAAGGACCGACCTGAGCTGGTCCCGCAGCTCCGGATCGACTGCGGGTCCGACGACGACCGGTGGCGCCCCGAATGGTCCCCACCGTTCCAGGATCTTCGTCCGGTCACGCACCTCGGATTGCGCGGCGACCATGTCCTCGTAGACCCAGCTGTCCACGGCGGCCCCGTCCACCAGACCGTCGACTACGGCATGGATGGAATTGTCGTGCCCGTTCGTGAAGAGTGTCGTACCGAAGAAGCCCTCAGGGTCGTTGCCCAGACGGGAAACCTCGAAGAGGGGGACGAGCCGACCCGAGTTGGAGAGGGGGTCGGTGAAGGCGAACGAGCCTCCCTCGAGATCAGCGAGGTGCTCGGCAGGGCTGTCGGCCGGAACGATGAGGTAGGACGAGTAGAAGGGCTGGCCGAACTTGCGGGACGCGACGAGGGCCTGCATCCCGAATTCCAGCGCTCCCTCCACGTAGGCCCCGCCACAGACCAAGGCGGCGTCCACTGCGCCGGACTGCACGAGGTCGTTGATCTCCGCGTACGTGCGGCGCCGCACGATTTGCACGTCCTTTCCCAGGTGCTGCTCCAGGTATCTGGCGAACAGCTTGTCCCGATCGACCTCTCCCGCGGGCGACAGAACCGGCGCGATGGCGAAGCGCACCTCGTCACCGTGGGAAGGAGCGGTTTGAACTTCCTGCTCGTCCACCCTCGGAGCGTCCTCGAAGTTCACGTACGTCTTGGGCGCGCCAGCACAAGCGCCCAAGAGTCCGGAGACCAGGAGGCCGACGAAGACCAGCCTTGCAGTTCTCGGTTGCAACGGGGCGTTGCGTCCTGAAACGGGCAAGGACCGGGGGGACGTCACGGGTGTACTGCCTCGCCTATGCAACTGAATCGACGAGAATCGAGTTAGTCGTCCACAGTCTGCTCCGGACGGACGTGGCCACGCCAGAGAACAAGGCCCTGCCACATCCGGGCCGTAGTCCCCAGCGCAGCTCGGCGTCGGCCCGTGGGTTCCGACCGCGGGGTATGTCCGGCCGCTCGTTCGGGCCGAACGTGCCGACGAGCTGACGCCGGGACGAGACGTGCCGATCCGGACCGCATGGAGTCCAAGTTTCGCACGACCTTTCTCGTCAGTGCCGTGCTCGCTGTCGTGACCCTGTCGGCCTGCTCGGGCAGCGGCATCCTCGGGGCCTCCGGCGACGACGCTGGGGCGGTCCTCTTCGAGTCCTCGACGAGCCGCGGCCCCGATCCTTCACGGCCTCCGTCGCGCACACGTCCGTCTCGGCGCAACAGGTCGTCCCTCGACGTCTCGCCGGGCGCAAGCGTCGTCTTCGCCGGGAACTCGACCGGCCTCTACGGGGGAACCGGCGACCAGACGGCGTGCGACGCTGCCAAGCTCGCCCGCTTCCTGCACGAGAACCCGTCCAAGGCACGGGCCTGGGCGGACGTCCAGGGGATCGGGACCGATGAGATCGAGGCCTGTGTCGCGACCCTCACGCTTGCGCTCCTCCTCCGGGACACGCGGGTCACGAACCGCGGCTACAAGTCGGGACGGGCCACTCCCCCGCAGTCGACACTCGAGGCCGGCACGGCCGTCTTCGTCGACCGATTCGGGGTGCCGCGGGTCCGCTGTGCCTGCGGCAACCCCCTGGTAGAGCCCGAACCCGGGCACGGTGGCAGCGGGATCGTGATCCTGCCCGGGCCCCAACAGGTCTCGCCGTCCCTCGTCGACGTCGAGGACGGCACTCCGCTCCCGAGCGGACCGGACGGCTCGGACGTGCCCGGTGGGTCGGACTTCTGCGCCACGTACGCCCAGATGCGGGCCGACCTGGGATCCGGCCCCGCGAGTCCGGCCGAGATCGAGGCCTACGCCCTTGCGTCCCACGTGTCGACGATCTATAGTGCGTTGGGTGAACGTCTGTTCATCCCAGATGCAAAAGGGGAAGCTTGGTGGCCAGTAGAACAGAGCAGATACATCGAGAACAGAGTACTGATGGCGTACGACAGCACTTGCTCGATGTTGCTGAACGAACGTTCATCAAGCAGGGTTGTCACGCAGCAGGCATGCGCGACATCGCGGAGAGCGCAGGGATGGCAGTGTCGAACATCTACAACCATTTCGCCTCAAAGGAGGATCTGTTCGCAGGCGTGCTGGGCCGCCGCGCAATGCAGATGGAGGTGCAGGGACTGCGCGGTTACGCCGAGCTGGGGACGTTCCCGCATGAGCTCGAGGGGCTTGTCGCGCTCGTGCGTGGTCTCGTGCAGAACAACGAAGTGTTCGTCCGCCTCGCCGTCATCGACTTCACCGAATTTGGTGGGGCCCACATCTCTGGTCTGACCATCGACATCGCTCCTGTCGTTGAAGCTCTGTTCCGGCCCGGCTACGAGAGAGACCGGGCCGAGGGCCGCGTGCGGGACTTCGACCTCCTCACGGTCACACGATTCGTCCACTTGGCGCTGTTCGGTTACTTCGCCATGGTCCGGCTCTTCGGTGGCCCGTCGGAGTTGTTTCGCGACGAGGTTGTCGAGAACCGCGAGATTGCCGGACTGCTTGAGCATGGCCTGTTCACTTCGGATGCATCGCAGGCGTCAGAGACGAGGATGGAGACGAAATGACACCAAGATCCAAGGAACAGATGCGCGAGCTGGTGCCCGGTTGGGAACCCGGCGAGGACCCGGACAGCTGCGGGGTTGTCCACGCGCGCACGGCCGAGGACGTCGTCGAGATCGTCACCAAGGCCCGCGGGTCGGGCGTCCGACTGCGTGCACGGAGTTCGGCCGCGCCACACTCGACTGTAGGTGCGGGTGACACAGAGGCGGTCGTCGTCGATCTCTCCGAACTGCGTGCGATACAGCGGATCGACAGGCGCAATCGCGTCCTCCTCATCGAGCCGGGGGTTACTTTCGACAAGCTTGTCGTCCCTCTCGCAGCCGCCGGCCTGCAGGCCGCACTTCCTCTGTGCCCTCGACCCGGCAAGTCCGCCCTTGCCGCGTGGCTCGACCGTGAGGCGACGATCGTGCCTCGGCGGCAATGGGACATCTCCGACCCCCTCCTGTGCGTCGACGCGGTACTCGGGACCGGGGACCGCCTGCGCACCGGTTCGGCCGCCGGTCCCGGGACCCTCGAGGAGCAATGGGCTGCCGGCGAAGCACAGAAGGGCCCGATGGGACCCGGTCACGCCGACTGGATGCGCCTCTTCGAGGCTGCTGAAGGGGCGATGGGCATGGTCGTGTGGGCGTCGGTGAAGGCGGAGGTCCTGCCCAGTATCGAAACCGCCTGGGTCGCCGGTGCCGACACACTGGCGCCCCTGGTCGAGATCACCTACCGGGTTCTGCGCCGCAACGCCGTCGACATCTGCTTCCTGGTCGATCGACCGACACTCACAGACCTGCTGGCGGTCGATGCCGACCGGCGTCCGTCCGTCGAGCGCAGCGTGTCGGCCTGGAACCTCGTGATGTCCACGGCGGGTCTCGAGATCCTGGCCCAGCGGCGCCACGACCTGAGCGTCGACATCGTGCGGACGGAGGTGAGAGCGGCCGGTGCTCGCCTTGTCGACCCTCCACCCGGCGGCAGAGACCGCCTGTTGCACATCCTGCGGCGACCTTCGGAGGGTATGTATTGGCGAGACCGCCGCGCCGGCGCGCACCGCCGCCTCTACTTCCAGACGACGCTGGATCGGGCGGGCCAGTTCGTCGACCTCGCCCATGCGACGGTGGCGGACGAGGGCTTCGATCGGAGCTGCCTCGGGGTCTACGTGCAGCCCCAACTCGCCGGGCGCCAGTGCACGGTCGAGTTCCTCCTATGTCATGCGCTGGACGAAGAGGCCGCGAGCCGGGCGAGGTCGGTGGCGACCGCGCTTGCCGGGAGAGCCGCCGCGGTGGGAGCGTTCTTTTCCCGGCCGCTCCCTGACGTGCCGGTGCCCGGTCTCGTGACCGACGCGACGGGCGACTTCCTGACCCGCGTCAAGGCGATGTTCGATCCGCAATGCGTTTTTTCCCCGGGTGCCCTGGGGATTGGAGGGACAGACTGATGGACACCACACACCCGAGCAGCCGGCATCAGGGTCTCGAGGATCTGCGGTATCTCGCGGCGAAATGCGTGCGCTGCTCACTCTGCAAGTTCCCACCCCTCGTCAAGGTGGAGAGTCAGGCGACGAGTAGCATCTGCCCGTCGATCGACACCTACGGCTTCCACAGCCACTCGGGGGGTGGGCGTGTCCTCATGGCCCTGTCCGTCCTCGAGGGGCGCAGCGAGATCACCGAGGCGACGCGTGACGCGATCTACCAGTGCACCCTGTGCGGTGGATGCGACGTGAGCTGCAAGTACGTCTCGGACATCGAGATCACGGAGATCATGATGGCACTGCGCGCCCGGTCGTTCGACGCGACCGGCCCCACAGACGTCCAGCGCCGTATTCTCGACAACCTCGACCGCAATGGGCACCCGTACGAATCCGGGACGAGGGAGGACTGCCTGGCCGACATCCCGGGCGTGCGTGTAGGACCGGGGCCCACGATCCTTCTTCTGGGGAGCGCGTACGCCATGTCGCCCGAGCGTCGTACGACGCTCCGCAACATGGTGCGCCTTCTCGGCGCAGCCGGCATAGACGTGTCCGTTCTCGGCGCCGACGAACCCGATGTCGGGACGCTCGCGTTGGCACTCGGAGACCTGAAAAGGTTCGACCGATCGGCATCGGCGGCAATCGGGATGCTCAACGACAGCGGGGCAACCGAGGTCGTCTGTGCGGACTCCGAGGACTGGGCTACGATCCGGGCGCATTGGCCCAAGGTGGCCGAGCTCGGGCCACCGGCGCGGCACGTCGTCGAGGTGCTCGACGACGCCGTGCGTGCCGGCCGTCTGACGCTTGCGCACCCGGTGCGAGTGCGTGCCGCGTGGCATGACCCGTGCAGTCTCGGCCGACGCAGCGAGCCGTACCAGGCGTGGGACGGCGAGGTCCGGAAGATCCAGGGCCAGCTCCTCGTGTACGACCCGCCGCGTCCGGTCAACCGCGGCAGCAGCGGCTGCTACGACCCACCACGGCGCCTGCTCCGGGCGGTGCCGGGACTCGAGCTCATCGAGCTCCCGCGCAACCGCGAGTGCTCGTATTGCTGTGGCGCCGGTGGTGGAGTTGCCGAGGCATACCCGGAGCTGGCCACCGCTGCGGCGATGGAGCGGCAGCGTGAGGCGGGCACGACGGGCGCTGAGTTGCTCGTCACCACGTGTCCGGGGTGTGAGCAGAACCTCGGAGGTGTCGAGGTCGCGGGGGTGCCGACGGCATCCATCTACGACGTCCTCGCCGCGTCCGTCTGGAACCAGCACGACTCTTTCACGAACGGGAGCTGAGCCATGTCCATCGTCGGAGTCAACGACAAACAGGCCGATCCGAACGTCACGGACGCCGAGCGTGACGAGCGTCGCGCCGAGGTGGCCGCCGGTCTCTCGCGCGTCGTCGGCGCGCGATGGGTGGCGACGGATCCTGCCGTGCTCGACACGTACACGTGGCAGTACACGGCGGAAGCCATCACCGGCTCGAACTGGATGCAACGTCCGCTTGCGGTCGCTATGCCCGCGGACACCGACGAGGTCGCTGCGATCGTCAGGCTGTGTAACACAGAGGGCATTCAGTTCAAGGCCATCTCGACGGGCTTCGGGGCGTGGGGTGCGGCCACCGAACCCGACCGGGTGGTGCTGCTCGATCTCCGGCGGATGAACCGCATCCTCGAGGTGGACGCCAAGAACATGTATGCGGTCGTCGAGCCGTACGTGACTGCCAACCAGCTCCAGGTGGAAGTCCTTCCGCACGGTCTCAATACTCACGTGGCCGGCTGCGGCGCCCAGCATTCGGTGCTCGCCTCCGCCACGTCGGTCATGGGTCAGGGATGGGACGGTGTCTCCATGGGCTTCTCAGGCCGGAACCTGCTTGCGGTCGAGTGGGTGACTCCCGAGGGAGAGATCGTCCGCAGCGGCAGCGTGGACGCGTCAGGGGAGTGGTTCTCGGGTGATGGGCCCGGGCCCTCCATGCGCGGGATCTTCCGTGGATACGCCGGGGCGTTCAGCGGTCTGGGTGTCTTCACAAAGGCTGCCGTGAAGCTGTACCCGTGGGCCGGGCCGGGACACCTCGAGGTCACCGGGAGCAACCCCGACTACATGGCGACCATCCCGGAGCACCACGTCGCGGCAGTGTGCGTCGTGGACGGCTGGGATCAGATGGCCGAGCTGGGCTACCGGGTCGCGGACGCCGAGATCGCAACGTTCATGAGCCGGAACGCGCCATCCCTCATGTCTGGTGTCCTGACCGCGGACAACAATACGTTCGCCGACCTCTACGGCGTGCCGCTGTTCCACGAGATGCTGTACGCGCTCGTGATCGTGATCACAGCGGAGTCGGCAGAGGAGCGTGACCTCAAGGTCGACATGCTCAAGGCCATCCTCTCGGACCTCGGGGGTGGCATGCTCGCCAACCTCGGTGGACCGGAGGAGGTCCGCTGGCTCATGCGAGCCGTGCGTGTCCTCGCCCGCCGCATCGGACCCGGCGACCTCATCCGCTCGGTCCCCGGTGCCGTGCGCATGCTCGTGCGCGACGCGCGTCGCTTCGGCCTAGGGCGCCTCTCCGAATACCTGCCCTCGTTCATGTACATGGCCACCGTGACATCGGGCCTGAACATCCGGGGTGTCTTCCGTTTCGGTGGCACGTTCTGGACTGCGATGGGTTCGCTCGTGTCATGGGACAACGCAATCCACGGGGCGAAGGTGGGCGCCCAGGTGAAGCGCAAGTACATCGACAAGGGCGTGATCTTCGACGACGGCGCCGACAACGCGTGGGGTGGGTTCTACGAGGGTGGCACGTACGCGCATCTCGAGGAGCTTGCCTGCTACGACCCGACCGACAAAGATGCGGCCGATGCGGTCTTCGAGTATGTGTTCGAGACGAACCTGGTCAGCATCGAGCACCACACCGGCCTGCCCATCAACGCCGTCGGCCCCGCGAACAGTGCGCTGTTCGGTCCACACTGCTCCAGCTATGACACGTGGCAGGATCGCATCAAGGCGAGCTTTGACCCGCACAACACCGCCGATGGCAGCTTCTACGTCGAGCCGGACTTCACACCGAACGAGCGCATGGTGGCGGGAGCAGAGAACGTCACCTCGGACCGGGCGCCGATCGACCCGAACGCGCCTGATCTCTGATGTTGCGAAGACAGGCCGCACGGCCCGTTCTTCCAACGGCCGTGGCCCCGTGGAGTGGTGGATGCGTGACCTTGATTTCGCCAACAGAGGTTACGCGGCTCGCAGCGCGACAGTTGTCGTGGTGGTGACCTTCTGGGGTCCGGCGCTGATCTGGGCTATGGATTCCTCCGGGAGGTAGTGGCATTGCGCGATGGCCCAGTCGTCGTTCTGGTCCAACAGTACGGTGCCGACGAGGCGGATGGCCGAGGTCTCGTCGGGAGCGGATGCCGATCACCTGGCATCCGCTCCATCGCCTCCTGAGTGAACAGATCGGCAATCGGAGGCCACGGCGAACGTCTCCAAAGCATCACAGGATCCATCAGTGGCTCGAACACGCCCAAGACGGGTCGGGACCCTGCGTCAACCGGGCAGGGCCGACGTGGGTCTGCCCCCCGCCGCACATCGCTTGGGTCGGGATCCCGGGCATGAGGGGGGTCACGAAGCCGGCCCCCTTCGGCCTCCATCTTCTCGATGAGCACGGCCAGATCTGTCGTCACCGACAACGCCAGCAGTCCAACGCCAGCAGTCCAACGCGGCGCCCTGCACGCTGTCCGACAGGGCTACCTGGCCTCATCGGGCAGCCAGCCCAAGTTGGCGTCGCCCACCTCGGGCAGGTCGAAGATTACCCAGAGAGCGGCCTTGATCTCGCCTTTCGATGGCGCTGATGAGTCCTGGTGCGCCGTCGGAGATGACTAACAGCGGTGGCCACGGACCACGCTGGTAGGTCTCGGAAAGTTGATGGACCCAAGAGGTCGGGTATCGATCAGGCGCCAGAACCGACGAGCATCTCTGCCGACCTGCGAAGTGCAGCCTGGGTGCGCCGTGCCCCGACGACACCGAGGGTGATCGAGTCGAGAACCACCAAGTGGTCGACCCTTCCCTGGGTGAGCATGTGCTTGGTGAGCCGTCCCGCGTTGTCGAAGCGGGTGCTGGCGGGATGCTCACCCACGAGGCCGCTCACCAGGAGGTCATAGCCGCCGCGGTGGGCGGCGTCCACCACGGCAGACGAGGGGTCTCCGACCAAGTAGTCGAACATGGCCGGAATGCCGGCGGTCTCGATGAAGTGACGTGCCTCGGCAAGGCGCGGGTTCTCCTTCGTCGGGTTGATGCGGAACTTCGCAGGGTCGAAGTCCGGGTCGCCCGGATGGGAATCGATGAGTCGTCGCCGGTCAAAGTTCTTGCGGCGCTCGACGAGTGTCACGCGCAGCTCGGCACCGGTCAGCATTGCGATCCGCCCCGCAGCGAGCGCGGCGAAACCTGATCCCACCGTCCCGTCCGCAGCGGCGAGAATCCGCCGGTAACCCGCGACATCGGAATGCGAACGTACGACAAGCAGACATGCCAAGGGACGATCGTGACGGCAACGTTGTGCAGCAGCCAGTAGCGACTGGCGGATCAGGGAACCCGGTTTGGCGAGGTCCTCACCGATCACGACGAGCGGGATCTCGTCGAGCTCGCAGGCATGGAAGAGGGAGTGGACCGTGAGCTCCTCCACGACCTGGTGTTCGAACGATCCGTCGACGCCATCGATCGCCGACGGCGTGACCGATGACCCGGACACGACACGCAAACGCGCCCCGAGCGCTGTGGCGCGCGCAAGTGCAGTCTCCGACGATGGTGACCCGTCGAAGCCCACAACGACGAGCTGGTCCACTCGGTCCCCTTCCTTCGGCTCTGCCAAGGAACACGATCGGAGCCCTGAATCGGATGATGAGCGAATCGGGAAGAAATGCACTTGTAGGATCCGGCACATGTGCGGGCGCTTCGTGACCAAGACGGATCCGGCGAAGATGGCGCAGATCTTCGACGTCGACGTGCGCCGCGACGACGGAGAGTTCCGCGAGAACTACAACGTTGCACCATCCCAGAGGGTCTATGTCGTCACCGAGGAGCTACCCGATCACGAGCTGCCGGATCGGGAGCAACCCGAGCAGGCCCGGCCCGAGGGTACCGCTTCGGACACACCGGCCCGAGCCGAGGAGCCCGTTCGGACCCTCGACCGATACCGATGGGGGCTGATCCCGCACTGGGCAAAGGACGCGAAGATCGGCTACCGGATGATCAACGCCAGGGCCGAGACGGTCGCGACGAAGAATGCCTTCAAGGGCCCGTTCCGGCGCCGGCGTTGCATCGTCCCGGCTGACGGCTTCTACGAGTGGAAGAGGACGGACGGATCGAAGCAGCCCTTCTTCATCCATTCCGTGGACGGCATGCCACTCGCCTTCGCAGGGCTCTGGGACACGTGGAAGGACAAGTCCGATCCCGAGGCTGAGTGGGTCCGAACATGCTCCATCATCACCACCGACGCGAACGCGAGCGTGGCGTCGATCCACGACCGGATGCCGGTCATCCTTCCCGAGGAACTCTGGGCGGCGTGGCTCGACCCCGAGGAACACGACCCCGAAGTGCTGCGCACGATGCTCGTCCCTGCTTCTGAGGAGACGCTGGAGATGTACCCCGTGACGAAGGACGTCGGGTCGGTTCGCAACAACAGTTCGGATCTCCTGAATCCCGTACACTCGGCCGGCTGAGCTCAAGGGGAAGAGGGGGAATGGATCGCGTGGAGACTCGAGCCGGGCCGACTTCGTACGAGGTTCTGGGGCGCAGGGTGTCGATGCCCTGCGTCGTAGCAGAGATGGACTCGTACTCCGCATCGTTCCTCGTGGCCTACGGTGCTGCACGGGAACTGATCGCCTACAGCGGCCTCGAACCGGCGGAGCCCTTGCCCGGTAAGGCGATGCTGGTGCTCGCCCAGATCAAGTATCTGGAGAACGACCTGGGACGTTATGACGAGTTCGCCGTGGCACTGAGCGTGCGTCACGCAGGTGTCACGGGCGGCACCCGTTCGGACAGGATCCGCGAGTTCTACACGAACGCCACAGGGACGTTCATCCATCGCCTACCGGTGAGCGAGCCCTTCACCTGCCAGGCGGGAAGGCAGATCTGGGGCTTCCCGAAGATCGTTGCGGACGCCGAGATCGACGACAACGGCAGGCGCATGCGGGCCGAGTGGGTTCACGATGGCAAGCCGATCATCTCGATGGCGATGGGTACCGGGGGACTGCAGATCCCCGCCGGGGGCAGAGGGTTCGGCATGGACGCCTACTCCCACCTCGACGGCGTCACGCGCCGGACCGAGTGGGGGATGGAGTTCGACAGGGTGGGCGTCCGATTCATGACCGGCTTCGAGCTCGAACTCGGTACGCACGAGATCTCCGAGGAGCTCCGGGCCCTCGACATCCCGCGCCGCCCGCTGATACGCGTGTTCGGGCGCAAGGCGAGGGCCACGTTCTCGGCGCCCGAGGTGGTCGAGACGTGAGCGGCGAGACACCTCGGACACTGGTCGTGTTCCACGCCCACCCCGACGACGAAGCCATATCGACGGCCGGGGTCATGGCACGCGCGGCCGACGAGGGTCACCGGGTCGTCCTCGTCACGGCAACCGCCGGCGAGGTCGGCGAGGTACCCGAGGGCTTCCTGGCATCCGGTGAGTCGCTCGGGGACCGGCGCCGGAAAGAGACCGAAGACGCCGCAAGCATCCTCGGAGTCACACGGGTCGAGTTCCTCGGCTACCACGACTCGGGGATGATGGGGGAGCTGACGAACGACGACCCACGCTGTTTCTGGCGTGCCGACCTGAGCGAGGCCGCGGCAAGACTTGCCCAGATCCTGACGGAGGAGTCGGCGGACGTCCTCACCGTGTACGACGAGAACGGTGTCTACGGGCACCCCGATCACATCAAGGTGCACGAGGTCGGTGTGGCGGCGGCCACACTCGCCAGCACCCCTGTGGTCCTCGAGGCCACACTCGACCGTGACCATCTGATCGACCTGATGAGCAATGTCCCCGACGAGCTCCGCGCGCAGATGGAGATGCCCGAGCCGGAGGAGATGGACATGGGCGTGCCCTCCTCGCTGATCACGACCGCCGTCGACGTCGGGCCCTGGGTGGAGCGAAAACGCGCCGCGATGCGTGCGCACGCGAGCCAGATCCCGGAGGACTCCTTCTTCCTGCAGATGCCCGACGAGGCCTTCAACGTCGCCTTCGGAACGGAGTGGTTCATCCGCCGCGGAGTCCCGCCGGGAACGCGAGAAACCACGATTCCGTGGCCGTGAAACGCGCGTCGAAAGGGCTCACCAGCCGATATCGTTGGTGAGAGTTCCTCGGGCTGTGGTGGCCCGGGGGGACGTCCACCCTCCCAGAACCACAGACGATCACCCGGCCCGAGGTCGAGGAGGCCGCTGTGTACTTCGAGCTGGTCGAGGAGAGGGGAGCCGAGGAGCTCGTCCTGTGCAGTGACTCGAACTCCGGACTGCGCGCCCTCGTCGCGATCCATTCCACCGCCCTCGGACCGGCACTCGGGGGTTGCCGCCTCCAGCCCTACGAGACCGAGTTCGATGCCGTCGACGATGTCCTGCGACTGGCCGAGGGGATGACACACAAAGCTGCCCTGGCCGGACTCGACCTCGGAGGCGGCAAGGCAGTGATCATGGGCGACCCGTCTGCCGGGCGATCCGAACGCCTCTGGCGGGCATTCGGACGGTTCGTCGACTCCCTCGGTGGCCGCTACATCACGGCGGAGGATGTCGGTACTACGCGTGCCGACATGGACCTTATCCGTCGGGAGACGGAATGGGTCGTCGGTACGTCCCCCTCCACCGGGGGCGGGGGCGACCCTTCACCCGTGACGGCGCTGGGGGTCCATGCGGCCATGCGGGCGGCGGCGACCTACAAGTGGGGTCGGGATCGACTGGACGGGTTGCACGTAGGGGTGCTCGGTGTCGGCAAGGTCGGCGGTGCCCTTGCCCGCATCCTCGCCGCAGATGGCTGCAGGATCACGATCGGGGACGTTGATCCCGATGCTTGCCGGCGACTCGCCGCCGCCGTGCCCTGCTCGATCTTGGATCCGGCGGGCCTTCTCACCCTCGAGTGTGACGTCCTCGCCCCGTGTGCCCTCGGCGGCGTCTTCGACGACGACGCGGTCGAAGCCCTCGATGCCGGCATTGTCTGCGGTTCGGCGAACAACCAGCTCGTCCACGAGGACGTGGCCGACATCATGGCCAAGAAGGGTGTTCTCTACGCGCCCGACTTCGTCGTCAACTCGGGTGGCCTGATTCACGTGGCAGCCGAGGTGTTCGGGCACGGACGTGACTGGTCGGCCGAACGCGTGGCAGCGATCGGCGAGACCACACTGCGGATCTTTGAGCTCGCCGACGCAGGCTCCGTGTCGACGGCAGTCGCCGCCCGCGAGCTCGCGGAGGATCGGATCAGACAGATCTCCGGGCTGAACACGATAAGGACGCCGCAGAGATGACGGATGCCGGAGAAGTCTCCATTGCCTCGCAGGGACCCCACGTGCGGACCATCGCTGCGCAGACGACGAAATCCGCGGTCCTGGGCGGGTCGGTCGGCTTCGACGTCGAGACTCCACACAGGAGGGCGGGTATCTCTGACGGTGAGGCAGTGCGCATGTACCGGGCGATGCTTCTCGCGAGGAAGCTCGATGAGCGCATCTGGACGCTCCAGCGGCAGGGCAAGGCGCCCTTTGCCGTGTCGTGCCAGGGACACGAGGGCGCCCAGGTGGGGATGGCCTGGCCCATGCAGGAGGAGGATGTCCTGTGCCCCTACTACCGGGATCTCGCTGCGGTCCTCGTGCGCGGGCTCACGGCGCGTGACGTGCTGCTCGGTGTCCTCGCTCGGGCGGCAGACCCCTGCAGCGGCGCACGCCAGATGCCCAACCACTGGGGCAGTCGCGCGAGCGGGATCGTGACCGGCTCGTCCCCGATCGCGACGCAGCTTCCCCACGCCGTGGGTATCGCGTATGCCCGCAAGATCCGGGCTGAACCCGGAGTGGTTGTCACCAGCTTCGGTGACGGGGCGACTGCAGAAGGCGACTTCCACGAGGCGCTCAACTTCGCCGGGATCCATCGCCTTCCGGTTGTCTTCGTCTGCCAGAACAACGGCTACGCGATCTCCGTTCCGCTCTCCAAGGAGTCAGCCGTTGCCGACGTCGCGCAAAGGGCCTCCGGGTACGCGATGCCGGGCGTCATCGTCGACGGGCAGAACGTGACCGACGTGTTCACCGTCTGCCGGGACGCTATCGAGCGCGCCCGTGCCGGTGGTGGCCCGACCCTCGTCGAGGCGAAGACGTACCGCTATCTGGCACACACCTCCGACGACAACGACCTCACCTACCGAAGTGCCGAGGAGGTCGAGGCCTGGCGCAAGAAGGATCCCGTTCGCCGCCTGAACCAGGATCTCATCGAGTCACGCGTCCTTCCCTTGGAGGCCGAGACGGAGATCGAGGAATCCGTCATGGCAGAGATCGCCCTCGCCGTGGCGGAGGCCGAGACAGCGGACGAACCGTCCAGAGCCGACGCCTACACGCGGGTGTACGCCAAGCCGCTCCGCTCCGAAGGGCGGGGTGCAGCCCAAGTCGAGGTCGAGCACGACACGACTCCGTCGGGCGAGGGTGAGGAGGTGAACCTCATCACGGCGATCCACGACACTCTCGAGGAGATGGTGGCGGACGACGATCGAGTCGTGATCCTAGGCGAGGACGTCGGTCCGCGAGGAGGCGTGTTCGGCGCAACCCGGGGGCTCACAGAACACTATGGGGACGATCGGATACTCGACACGCCCCTCGCCGAATCACTGATCGTCGGCGCGGCGATCGGGATGGCACTCGACGGGATGCGTCCTGTCGCCGAGATCCAGTTCCTCGACTTCGTGCATCCCGCCATCGACCAGATCCTCAACGAAGCCGCGAAGATCCACTACCGCTCGAACGGTGACTTCACTTGTCCCCTCGTGATCCGAGTGCCATACGGCGGGGGAGTGCACGGCGCCCTCTACCACTCCCAGTCGATCGAGAGCCTCTTCTGCCACGTCCCCGGTCTGAAGGTGGTTGCGCCTTCCACCCCCGCAGACGCTGCCGGTCTTCTCCGAACAGCGATTGCCGACCCCGACCCCGTCCTCTTCCTCGAACACAAGAGGGCATATCGCGCCATCCGAGGTCGAGTTCCCGAGGGAGCCTGGGAGCTGCCGATCGGCGTGGGCGAGGTCGTCAGGCACGGCCGAGACCTGACGATCGTCACCTACGGGATGATGAGACACCACAGCCTGGAGGCCGCGGAGCTCCTCGGCCGTGACGGTGTCGACTGCGAGGTGGTCGACCTCAGGACGCTCTATCCGTTGGACACCGACCTCGTATGCGACTCAGTAGGTCGTACCGGAAGGCTCCTTGTGGTGCACGAGGCGAACAGGACCGGCGGCCTGGGTGCCGAGGTCGCCGCCGAGGTGTCGGAGCGGTGCTTCTGGGAGCTGGATGCTC
>QWHP01000420.1 GCA_021404985.1 Actinobacteria bacterium ATB1 | reverse complement strand
CGGCATCTTCGCCGAGTTCCTCGATCTCGATGCCGGCGTGCGCCTGGTCGGGTGTGAGGCGGCCGGACTGGGACTCGAATCGGGAAGGCACGGGGCGTCGATCTCCCGAGGTGTTCCGGGCATCCTGCACGGCGCGCGGTCGATGCTCCTCCAGGACGAATGGGGACAGGTCATCGAGGCACACTCGATCTCGGCCGGCCTCGACTATCCGGGCGTCGGGCCTCAACACGCCGCTCTCGCCGCATCCGGAGCAGCCGAGTACGTGACGGTCACCGACGACGAGGCGCTCGAGGGCTTCAGGCTGCTCGCCGAGACCGAGGGGATCATCCCCGCGCTCGAGACCGCGCACGCCGTGGCGGCGCTTGCCAAGCTCGGCCCCGGGCTCGACCGGGGAACGAAGGTCCTCCTCTGCCTCTCGGGACGCGGCGACAAGGACGTCGACGCCGTTGCGGCACGGCTCGGCCTCACAGGGGGAGCCGGCTGATGCCGAGGCTCCAGGACGTGCTCTCCGCAAAGAGGGACGCGGGCGGGAAGGCCCTTGTGGTCTATCTCACCGGGGGTCTGCCCGACCTGCCGGGGACGGCGCGTCTCATCGATGCAGTTGCAGAGGCCGGGGCGGACGCCGTCGAGCTCGGCATCCCCTTCAGCGACCCGACGATGGACGGGCCCGTCATCCAGGCGGCCTCGCAGCGGGCACTTGACGCTGGGACGACGCCCCAGGACGTGCTCTCCGTTGCGAAACCCGTGGCCGACCTCCTCCCGGTCGGCTTCATGACCTACGCGAACATCGTGCACCACGCGGGCTGGGAGAGGTTCGCGAGCGAGGCTGCCGCTGCAGGGCTCTGTGCGGCCATCGTGCCGGACCTACCCCTCGAAGAGGCCGGCCCATGGCTCTCCGCGGCACGCGGCGCCGGCCTCGACACCGTCCTCCTCGTCGCCCCGACGACCCCTGACGAGAGGATCCGGCGCATCGCAGCGGAAACGAGCGGTTTCCTCTACGCCGTCGGCCTCCTCGGCGTGACCGGTGTCCGCGACCGTCTTGCGGACTCGGCCGTCGATCTCGCCACACGCGCCAAGTCGCTCACGGATGTACCCGTTCTGGTCGGCGTCGGCGTGGGCACGCCCCAGCAGGCGGCAGAGGCATGCCGGGTCGCCGACGGTGTCGTCGTCGGTTCCGCTGTCGTGTCGAGGGTGCTCGAGGCTGCCTCGGTCGACGAAGCGGTCGAGTCCGTGTCGGCCTTCGTTTCCGACGTCCGCCGGGCTCTCGATGCGAGTGGAGGGGAGATGTGACATGGAGTTCCGCAAGGACGACGGCTGTGACCTCTGCGAGGCGGCGAGGCTGACCGAGTGGTTCCACGAGGACGAGATCTGCTGGATCGCCGAGTGCGAGATCTGCGCCGTTCCCATGGTGGTTTGGCGCTGGCACGGGACGGAGCCTCCCGAAGATCACCTCGAGCACATGCACGTGCAGCTCGCGAGGGTTGCCGGAGAGATGCTCGGCGAGCACTATCTCGACGGACACATGCGAAACATCCCCGACCACTGGCACACTCATGCACGCCCCAAGGGCGGATTCTTCGGTAGGCGCCGGCTCTCCGGCGCTTGAGACAAGGAGGGTGATCGTGACAGGAAAGCTCGGGCCCGGGGACAAGGCCCCGGTCTTCACGCTCGCGGACCAGGACGGCAATAAGGTGAAGCTGTCCGATTACAAGGGTCGCAAGGTACTCGTCTACTGGTACCCGAAGGCCTCCACACCCGGGTGCACGACCCAGTCGTGCGCAGTTCGCGACTCCCGCGAGGACTTCGCAACGCTCGGTGTGGACGTGATCGGGATCAGCCCGGACGCACCGGGTGCGAACAAGAAGTTCGACGAGAAGCATGGTCTCGGCTTCCCGCTGCTGTCCGACGAGGACCATAAGGTCGCGGAGGCGTGGGGAGTCTGGGGCGAGAAGAAGATGTACGGCAAGTCGTACATGGGGATCGTGCGTTCGTCGTTCCTCGTCGACGAGAAGGGCAGGATCGTGGAGGCCTGGTACAAGGTCTCGCCGAAGAACACCGTGCCCTTCGCCGAGAAGGCCCTGAATCGGAAGTAGAGTCTGGGCGGTCCTACAGAGTCCTGGAGTCCAATGGCCACCAACACGAAGAAGACGTCCTCGCAGTCGCAGTCGACCTCCAAGCAGGCGAAGCGGATCGCCCAACAGGCCCGCAAAGGACAGAAGAAGCCGGCGCAGGGCAAGGCCGAGGCCTCCCCCTCGAGGGGTGGGGGCGCATTTCGCCCGGGTTGGGTGGCTCTCTACGTGGGCATCGCCGTGGTCGCGGTCTTCCTGCTCGTCATCGCGTTCCAGGACAAGAACGAGCGACAGGACGCCGAGTCGGAGGGCCAGTTCGGCTCACCTGAGGTCTCGGGCGATCCACTACCGTCACAGCCCGAGGCAGGGCAGGCCGACGAAGCCGTCGGGAAGACGGCGCCCGACGTCAAGGGCGCGAACTTCCAGGACGAGGAGGTGACGATCGAGCCGGACGGCAAGGGGAAGATCGTCGTGTTCCTCGCGCACTGGTGTCCTCACTGCCAGGCCGAGGTTCCCAAGATCCAGGAGTTCATCGACGCACGAGGCGAGGAACTCGGGATCGGGAAGGACGTCGAGATCTACGCCGTGGCGACGAGCTCTTCGTCCTCGGCGAACAACTGGCCCCCCGAGAAGTGGCTGACCGCCGAGGGTTGGGATGAGCCTCTCATCGTCGACAGCGAGAACAGCGACGTCCTGACGGCTTTCGGCATGTCGGGTGGGTTCCCCGGAGTTGTCGTCCTCGACGGGGACAGCAAGGTCCTCTTCCGCGGCCGACTGGACCAAGTTCGTCGAGATGGCCAAGTCTGGCGAGGCAGGTACGGCCGAACAGACAACGGGGGAGAGCTCACCGAGCGAGTGACCCGGGAACATCCAGGCGCGGGTTCAGGCCCTGCGTGTGGCCGCCCGGAGACGCTCGACCTCGTCCTCCAAGGCGTCGATCCGGTCCAGGAGGTCGAGGACGACCCCGACGGCCGCCCAGTTGAGCGAGAGGCCGTCGTGGAGCCTCTGTGCCCTCGCAACCCTCGCGGACTGGCGGCCGTCTATCCACGTCCGGCCCTCGGACTCCTCGACGTCGACGACCCCGAGGTCGACGAGCTTGCGGACGAAGTCCGGATGCAGGTCGGCCTGCGTGCAGAACGTGTCGAGGGTGAGACGTCCCGTCGCCTCGTCGTTCATGCCGCACTCCTCGGGTCGAACGTGCCCGACGCTTCGGCGAGCTCCTCGAAGAGCTCCCGCTGCCTGTCGTCGAGCTCGGGCGGGACGACGATCTCTATCTCGGCGTAGAGGTCCCCGGCCCCGCCCGAGGGACGCGGGATGCCCCTCTCAGCCAGCTTCAGGCGCCTACCGGAGCTGGAGCCGGGGGGGACCTTGACCTTGGCGGGCCCCGTCGGGGTCGGAACGGAGACGGCAGTCCCGAGAGCAGCCTCCCACGGGGAGACGCGCACGGTCGTCTCGACGTCGCGGTCCCGCACTACGAAGCCGTGCTCGGGCCTCAGATGGACGCGCAGGAGGAGATCACCGTGAGGTGCACCATCGGTGCCGCGACCGCCCTTGCCGGCGAGTTTGATCGTCTGCCCGTCCGTGACTCCCGCCGGGATCTTCGCGGTGAAGGTGCGCTCGCCGCCCGGACCGGAGAGGGTGAGCTGACGGGAGGTTCCCGTGTACGCCTCGGCGAGGGTTATCTCGATGTCGGCGCGCTGGTCGGCGCCCCGCACGGGCCCTCGCGGCCGTCCCTGCCGGCCGAACATGCCTCCGAGGAGATCCTCGAGATCGATGTCGCCGAGGTCCCCGAAGTCGGCGTAGACACCCGCCCCGTACGGCCCGGGTCCAGCCTGACCCGGCCTCGCTGCGGCGGGATCGAAGTCGTCGGGGACCTTGTCCCAGTCGTCCCCGAGGATCGCGTGGAGCCGGTCGTACTTCTTTCGCCGGTCGGGATCTGACAAGACCTCGTTGGCCTCGTTGACCTTCTTGAAGCGCTCCTC
>QWHP01000419.1 GCA_021404985.1 Actinobacteria bacterium ATB1 | reverse complement strand
ATGCGTGAGACGGCTGCTGCGTACGACGTGACGATGGAGGACCTCATCGGCCCGAGCAGGCGGCGACCTCTCGTCGTCGCTCGTCAGGTGGCGATGTATCTCCACAGAGAGCTCACAGACCTCTCACTTCCCCGCATAGGTGAGATCTTCGGCGGTCGTGACCACACAACCGTTCTGCATGCTCAGCGCAAGATCGAGGAGCTCATGCATCAGAGGCGTCAGCTCCTCCAACAGGTCAACGAGCTCGCAAACCGGATCAAGCTGGGATGACCCCAGCGATGCCGTCGTCACTGCAAGCTGGTGCACGCGATTTCAACCTGAAGTCCACATCTTTCCCGAATGGAATTCCACGAATGAAACTGGACTGACCACATGGAATGCGCTTCGTCCACATACCTACAGCCACCACTACCACCGACACTTGATCTATCATCCAATCGAGATTGGGGGAAATGAGTGGACACCATGACAGCCACAACACGATCGACCCTCTCGCTCAGGTGCGACTCCGAGACCCTGGCGGACAGGCTTACGCTGGCATTCCGCGCTGCGCCGGCGAAGAACCCGGTCGCGGCGATGTCCGGTGTGCTCCTGCGCAGGGATCCGCAAGGAGCCATGGAACTCGTCGCCACCGACGGCGAACTTACGATCCGGACCTCGCTCCCGGCGGAGATGTCCGGCGACGGCGAGGTCGTCCTCCACAGGATCTTCAGTGACGTTGTGAGGGCACTGCCTGCAGGTGCGGTGGAGGTCTCCGTCGACGACACGGGTGAGGCGTCGGTCGAGTCGGGCCGTTCCAAGTTCCGTCTCAGGTGCTATTCGCGCAGTGACTATCCCGACATCCCTGAGGTTCCCGAGCCGATGGTCGAGCTCGAGACGGGAGAGCTCGCACACGCGATCGAGCAGACGGTCGTCGCCGCCAGCACCGACCGGGGACGCCCGATTCTCATGGGCGTTCTGTTGACGAACGAGCAGGGACGCACACGTCTCGTGGCCACGGACTCCTATCGACTCGCGATACGGGACCTTCCCCTGGCCGGCTTCCTCGGCGAGGGGGAATCGGCTCTCCTGCCCGCACGCGGTCTGTCAGAGGTGGCGAAGTTGATCGGCTCGGGTTCCGGTGAGAGCCAGAGTGTGGAAGTGGGTGTGACCGACACACGTGTCGCCTTTCGAGTCGGAGACACCGTCGTGATCGCGTCGCTCATCGAGGGTGAATTCCCCAGTTATGAGCAGCTCATTCCCAACGCCTACCAGCACAGGCTCGAGCTCGAGAAGGAAGCTTTCCTCGCGGCCCTTCATCGCGTAGGCCTGCTTGCCAGGGACTCCACCCCGGTTCGGCTCGACCTGTCGTCGGCGGGGGTCGTCCTGCGTGCAATCGACCCCGAGCTGGGTGGTGAGGCCAGTGAGGAGGTCGATGCCTTCTACATGGGTGGCGAGATGACGATCGCCTTCAATCCGACGTACCTGCGGGATGGACTAGACAAATGCGATGGTGATCGCATCCAGATCGAAGTCACAGAGCCGCTGCGTCCAGCGATGCTCTCCTCTCCGGAGGCGGAGGCGTTTCGCTACCTCCTGATGCCGGTGCGGGTCTGAGTGGAGTGTGGATCCGGCGCCTGAATCTCGAGGCCTTCAGGTGTCACGCTCAGGGCACTTTTTCTTTCGTCGAGGGAGTCAACGTCATCGCGGGGAGCAACGGCTCCGGCAAGACAAGCATTCTCGAGGCGGTCCACTTGCTTGCCACAGGTCGGTCTTTCCGTTCCGGTGAGGACCGGCAACTCGTCCGTGACGGACATGAGTACGCGATCGTCCGGGGAGCCGTGCACGTCCAGAACCGTGACGTCGAGTTGGCAGTCGCCGTCGGAGACCCGCCGGGCAAGTCGAGAGGGGAGAGATACAGAGTCAACGGTGCACCCCGGAGGAGTCTGAAGGACTTCACCGGGATCCTGCGGACCGTCGTGTTCTCACCGGACGACCTCGATCTCGTGAAGGGCGGACCGTCCGCACGCAGGAACTTCATCGACACGGTCGCATCGACGCTCCGGCCCGCCCATGGCGTCCTCGTGAGCGACTACGAGAGGGTTCTACGCCAACGGAACTCGTTGCTTCGCACGCTGCCGAGAGGCACGGCCAGGGGAGTCGGGGACGTGTCCCCCACGCTCGAGACCTGGACAGAGCTGCTCGCCGAGAAGGGCGGCGAGCTGACGGCGTCCCGCCTCGTCGTCCTCGGCGACCTGCAGGGCCCGTTCTCGGCATCTGCACGTCGCCTCGGGATCCTCGATCCCGAGATCTCGTATTCCACGGAGTGGACGGCCGGTGGCGGTATTTCGAGTGGCGATCTTCGCGATGACCTCCTCGAGACCCTGACCGGTCTCGCAGCGCGAGAGAAGGAGCGAGGCGTGACCATGGCAGGTCCACACCGGGACGACATCTCGCTCGGCATGGATTCACGAGACGCGCGCACGCGTGCCTCCCAGGGGGAGCAGCGCAGTCTGGCCCTGGCATTGCGCGTCGCGGAGCTCGATCTTCACGCACGATCGTTCGACGAGATGCCCGTCCTTCTCCTCGACGACGTCCTCTCGGAACTCGACGAATCACATCAGGAGAGCCTCTTCGAGATGCTCCCTGCGGCGCAGACTTTGTTGACCGTCGCGACGGAGGAGAAGGAGATCCCGGCCGAGATCGAGGGACCCATAGGAGATTTCGCACGTGACAGGGGACTCGAGCGGAGTTTCCTGCGCCTCGACGAGGAGAGCCGGCCGTGACGAACGAACTGCAACCGCTCGCCGACCTCGTCCGCCGGTGGGCAGATCGCAAGGGCCTCGACATCGCGGTGGAGCCGGGGATCGGGGACCGCGAGAGGTGGG
>QWHP01000418.1 GCA_021404985.1 Actinobacteria bacterium ATB1 | reverse complement strand
CTCCTCCGTGTGCACGGCGTAGCCCCGGTCGAGGAGCACCGCCGAAGCTGTTATGGCAGCGTCGAACCCGAGGACGTCCAAGGTCAGGATGCCGCCGCCTCCCTCGGGACTGTGTCTGAGCTCAACGTCGACGATGTTCACTCCCGCCTCCCCGACCGCCGTCGTCACGTCGGCGAACACTCCTGGTTCGTCGGTGACGGCGACGACGACAGCGTACCGCTCCCCTGCCTCGGCGACGGCAGGCAGCGCGCGGCGTCCGCGTTGCGCTCGGGCCAACAGGTCTCGGAGGGCAACGCGGTCATCCAGCGCACGCCTGAACTCGTCGAGTGCCCCGGAATAGTCGTCGAGCATCTCGCGTACCACCGCCGCGTTCTCGTGCAGGATGTCCTCCCAGACGTGCGGGTCACCGGCTGCGATGCGTGTCATGTCCCTGAAACCGCCGGCAGCCATGCGCAAGACCGGTGGTGCCTCCTCCGCGTGGTGTGAGGCGACATTCATGAGTGCCGAGGAAGCAACCTGAGGAAGATGACTCACCACCGCCACGACGAGGTCGTGGACGCCCGGATCCAATGTCAGGGGAATTGCGCCTGTCGCAGAAGCGAGCCTGTGGACGAGGGCGACGGCACCGGGCTCGGAGCCGGCGGTGGGGGTGACGGCCCAACATGCGTTCACGAACAGGTTGGCGGACGCCGCTTCGAAGCCCTGTTGTTCGGAGCCCGCCATCGGGTGCCCTCCGACGAAGTGGACCCCGTCGGGGAGTATGTTTCCGACTCGCGCCAAGACCGGGCTCTTGACAGAGCCCACGTCCGTCAGCACGGTTCCGGGAGCCAGCCCGGGCGCAGCCTCCTCGACCAGATCGCCGATCGAGGACACCGGGACGGCCACGACCACGAGATCGGCCCCACGCGCCGCATCTGCCGCATCCGGGGACATCCGCTCCCCCACCCCTGCGGCGAGAGCCGCGGCTGCCTGCTCGTCCGACCTGTCGTACACGGCGACGACCTCGTACCCGTCGGCTGATGACAGCGCGAGACCCACCGAGCCACCCACGAGACCACATCCGAGGATCGAAACCCGGACAGTCATCGGCCGCCCGACAGGTCGGGCCGCAACTTCTGGGCGTCCCGCAGGTACACGTGCTGGACGTCGCGACGCGACCCCTTCACGTCGGCGTGGACGAGGCAGCGGATGCAGAGCCGGATCGCGTCCTTGACCGCCATCTCGCGGGCACAGAGCAGCGGGATCTGGGAATGCCCGAGTTCCCGCACGGCGATCGCCGGGAACTCGGCAGTCACGTCGGGAGTCGAAGTGAAGACGATGCTCACGACGTCGTCCGGGTCGAGGGAGTTCTTCTCGAACAGGGCGAGAACGAGCTCCTGTGAGCGCGCGACTATCTCCTCGCGGGTGTCTACGTCCAGCGTCGTCGCACCTCGAATCGCCGCGAGCGTCATGCGTTCCCAATCGTTGTGTTCGTCTGCTCAGTCCGGCTGCGAGGGTACCTGCTCAGCCCCGCCTCACCCCTCTCGGCGGGACGGCCGCTCGCTCGAGTGCCCCGATCTCCGACTGGGAGAGCCGGCGCCATTTCCCCGGTTCCAGGCGCTCGTCACGCAGGGGGCCTATCGCCACACGCACGAGTCGCCGCACCGGGTGCCCAACTGCATCGAGGAGCCTTCTGACCAGCCGGTTCCGCCCTTCGGCGACGACGATCTCGACGAGAGTCGAAGCCTTGCGCCTCGCCAGGATCTTCGCCCGAGCGGGTTTCGCCAGCCCGTCCTCGAGTTGGACGCCGCGACGCAATCTGCCGAGAGCTCGATCCCCCATCACGCCGGCGACGCTTGCGACGTAGGTCTTCTCGAGCTGCCACCGCGGGTGGGCAACGCGTTGTGCGAGGTCCCCGTCGTTGGTCAGCAGGATCAGGCCTTCGGTGTCCTTGTCCAGACGTCCCACGGTGAAGACCCTCGGTCGTGGTGGCACCAGCGAGGTCGCGGCCGGCCGGCCGGATTCGTCCTTCGCGGTGCAGACGTAACCGCGGGGCTTGTTGAGCAGGTAGACCACGGTTCTCGACGCGGGCCGCACACGGACGCCGTCGACCTCTATGACCTGCTCCGAAGGGTCGGCCCTGTCACCGAGATGGGCAACCCTCCCGTCGACGGTCACTCGGCCGACCCGGATGAGATCCTCACAGGCTCGCCGCGACCCATGTCCTGCTGCCGCAAGCACCTTCTGGAGGCGCTGCGGGCCCGTTCCACTCGCGTGCACGGGCATCAGGAGCGCTGGAGATCTCGCCTCAGGGCAGCGATCCGATCCTTCACACGCGCCGCGATCTCGGTGTCGCCCGTCTCGTTGCCGCCAAGCACAGCGTCGTATTCGGCGGCATCCTCTGCTTCGGGTACGAAATCGGCGAGGGCGGGCAGGTCGGCGAGGCTCCGGAGGCCGAGCCGCTCGAGGAAGGTACGCGTCGTCCCGTAGAGAGCAGCTTGTCCCGGGCCCTCGTCCACCCCCACAGGCTCGACAAGGCCTCGGAGAACGAGAGTACGGACCACGGCATCGCAGTTCACTCCGCGGATCTCGGCAACCTGTCCCCTACTGATGGGCTGTTTGTACGCAACGATCGCCAGCGTCTCGAGAGCTGCCCTCGAGAGCCGGGGGTTCTCCTCGGCGAGAACGAACCGCTCCACGTAGGCCGCGCTGTCCGGATGGCTGTAGTAGCGCCAGCCACCGGCAACCTCGCGGAGGCAGAAGCCGGCGCCGCGGTCCTCATAGGAGGCAGCCAGCTCGTTCAGGCACCCGAGGATCTCGGACACGGGGAGCTCGAGCACTTGGGCGAGAACTCCTGTCGGGACCGGCTCCTCGGCCACCATCAGTATC
>QWHP01000417.1 GCA_021404985.1 Actinobacteria bacterium ATB1 | reverse complement strand
CGGCCGGAACCCTTCGGGTGAACCCTGCCCGCCGGCAGCGCCGGCAGTCCTCACGCGCCCATACCCCACGACAGGCCCGTTGAAGAATCCCCTTGACACCCACGACCCTTTCAGGGATGGGTGGATTTGGTCACGGCTGTGGTGTTTGGATCCGCCCACACGGGTTCGGGTTGTGCCGGCGAGACTCAGAAGACCACCGCGAGGAGTCCGCAACCCTGCGCGCTGGCGGCGTGAAGGAGCTCCGTGAGGCGCTCGGCCTCGCGTACCGCCAGGCCCACCATCTCGCCGGCATGGGCGTCTGTCACCCCCAGCGTGTCGCGGATCCTTCCGGGCGTCAGGTAGTCGGACCAGTTGGTCGACGAGAACGCCTCGAGGCAATCCTCGATCGAGTGCGGCTCGATGAAGAAGTACGGGTCGCCGGCGGGTGCGGGCCATGCGGCCTCGGCGTCGGCGGCGAACGCACCGAGCTCCTCGAGAGCCTCGTGGAGGGGCGCCACCATCACGAACGAGGGGTCGGAGCCCGACCACTCGACACGCAGGTAGCCACGGTCGCCGCCCGAGCGGGCCCCGTCCGTCGCATCCGTCACGAGGTAGTACTCGACGGTCCTACCCGCAGTCACGGTCACCTCATCGGTCGCTGCCGAAAAGTGATCTGATCCTGTCCGTCCACCGTGCGCGGTAGAGGAACCCATTGATCCTGGCGAAGAGCTCGAGGGGGTCGTCGAACCCGGGGAACCAGAAGGGCTCGGACGGCAGGCCGAGACGATCCTCGACGTAGGACTTCACTTCGACGAACTCGAGCAGTCCCTCCGGGCCGTGAACCCGACCGAATCCCGAATCTCCCACGCCGCCGAAGGGCAGCTCGGTGATCCCGTATGCCGTGATGTGGTCGTTGATCAGGACACTGCCGGCGCGCAGCTCGGCAGCGATGCGCCGGCCCTTGGCCTTGTCGCGCGTCCAGACCGAGGCGGTCAGCCCGTACGGCGTATCGTTTGCGAGTCGGATCGCCTCCCGCTCGTCCCGAACGCGCATGATCGGCAGGACCGGGCCGAAGGTCTCCTCACGCATGATCCGCATGTCGTGGTCGACGCCGGTGAGAACAGTCGGCTCGAAGAAGTCACCCGCGAGGTCGCCGCGCCTCACACCGCCCGTCTCGACACGAGCCCCCCGCCCGACGGCGTCTTCCACGTGCTCCTCGACGATGCCGATCTGCGACGGAGCGATCATGGCCCCGATGTCGATGTTCCCGTCCCCGAGCTCGGGTCCCTGTCGCAGTTCCCGGGTGCGTGCCACGACCCGCTCGACGAACTCGTCGTGGATGGGGGAGGGGACGTAGACGCGTTCCACGGACATGCAGATCTGACCCGAGTTCGAGAACCCCGCCCAGACAGCTCCGTTCGCCGCCCGTTCCAGATCGGCGTCCTCGCACACGATCATCGGGTCCTTGCCCCCGAGCTCCATCACGACAGGGGTCAGGGAGTCGGCTGCCGCTGCGAGGATCCTGCGCCCCGTCGCCGTCGAGCCCGTGAAATGGATCATGTCGACACTCGACCCGACGAGGGCGGCGCCCGTCCCCCCGGCGCCGGTCACCACTTCCAGGGTGCCTTCGGGAAAGCCGGCCGACGAGAACGCATCCTCGATCACCTGACCCACGAGAGGGGTGACCTCGCTCGGCTTCAGCACCACCGTGTTGCCGGCGGCGAGCGCCGTCACGACGGGTGCCATCGACAGCGTGAACGGGTAGTTCCAGGGCGAGATCACGCCCACGACACCCACAGGCTCGTAGGCCTTCCAGGCCCGCTTCGTCTTGAGGAAGCCGGTGCCGACGGGCCGCGCACGCAAGATTCCCGGCGCAGTGCGGCGAAGAGTCCGAATCAGGTCGCAGGTGGCCGTGACCTCTGTGACCAGCGCCTCATGGCGTGGCTTGCCGGTCTCCGCTGCGATGCGGCCGGCGATCGATCGGGAGTCACGCGCAAGAACGTCCTGGAGCCGGCCAAGCCTCCGCAGCCGTTCCGAGAGCGTCAGGGCCGACCAGGACTCGAATCCCTTGCGCGCTCGCTGGACACGCTGGCGGACCTCGGCCTCGTCCATCACGGGGACATCCCCGAGCAGGTCGCCGGTCGCGGGGTTCCGGGACTGGATCGTGGCCTGGGTTGTCTCCTCTGCGGCTTCCTTCATCGGCTGTCCTGCCTGGTCCTGCTCGTCTGCCGTGCCTCGGGGTCGTGTCCATGGGGGTTTGATGTGCCCTGGGCGGTTCAGCCCGGTTCAGCCATACCCTTGATCCAGCGACCTGCATCCCATCGCCTGTTTCGGGGCGCCTGTCCGACGTGTCTGCTTCGGGGCACACGGGCTTGTGGGCCCCGGGCCGGACTCGTCGTGGAACCCACTCTCGAATGGCCGTGGCCGGGGCTCGGACAGCCCACACACCACGGGACCAATGTAGTTGCGCCACGGCGCGAACCTATCCTCGGGGCGTGGTGGACAAGCGGTTCGGCCCCACGGCCGTGGCAACACCGGCGAACGCAGTCACGCTGACCCGGATCCTCGGGTCCATCGGGCTCACCGTGCTCATACTCGCCGCGCTCTACGAGTGGGCTCTCGCGGTGTTCATCGTCCTCGCCCTCAGCGACAACCTCGATGGTCTCCTGGCGCGCAAGCAGGGGACGACTCGATCGGGGGCGTTCCTGGATCCCCTTGCCGACAAGGTTCTCGTGGGGGGAGCCCTGTTCGCGCTTGCCGTGCGGGACAGGGCGAGCTGGGCCGTCTTCGTCCTCGTCATGGCCCGCGAGGTGGCCGTGTCGGTGTATCGCGGCTATGTAGCGAGGCGAGGGCTGTCCCTGCCGGCCTCGTGGTGGGGGAAGATCAAGACGTTCGTCAC
>QWHP01000009.1 GCA_021404985.1 Actinobacteria bacterium ATB1 | reverse complement strand
GCTCCATCACTCCTGCCTGGGTGAGAGAGACGAAACGGCGCATCTTCGGGCACGTCACCCTGCCGGCGATGTCACAGGTCGGGCAGCGCCAGGTTCCGTCCTCGGGGTCCTTCCAGAGCGGACCGCCGCAGTCGAGACAGCGGCGGGTGGACTCCGTGCACGCCCAGGTGGAGTAGCGCCGGCTCGTCATCGGGCAACCGCGGCCCCGGCATGCTGCCCAATCCGGGTCGCTCGTGATCGCACGCTCCGGGCACACCCTCTCGCACGCACCGCAGTCGTTGCAGGCGAGCGGGTTGACGGTCAGAGGGATCGGGCCGAAGAGGGTGGGGTGGATCGCAGCGCGCGGGCAGGCCGGGATGCAGGCACCGCAGTCGGTGCATCCCATGCCGATCCCGAAGCTCACGATCACCTCCGGTCGGACTGGCCTCCTCCGAGAGCTCGGCCCGTTCCTCGCATCGCATTCGTCTCGATCACTCGGGCAGGCCGAACATCGCGGCGAGAGCGCGAAGCTCGTCCTTGCGCCACGGTGCAGGAGCCGGCTCCTGGATCATCCCCGCCTCCTCGAGCTGCTCGACGACGTCGTCGTCACGCGGGAAGGGTTCACCATAGCGACCGAGATGGAAGAGCTTCTCGAAATCCTCGCGCGGGCGCTGACCGCCGCCGTCGGGTGACTCGGCGGGATACCCGACCGTCATCACCCACCAGATGCGCGCCGTCTCGGGCAGGCCGAAGAGCGCCTGCGCGTCGCCGAAGAACGGGTTGAGACACGTGCCGAGACCCAGGGTCGTGGCGATGAGCTGCGCCTGCGCGATCCCGAGGCCCGCATCGAGCGCAGTCATGATCGCACCCTGCTCCCCCGCCTCCGACGCCGCCTTGGTCATCGGGACCATGAAGTCGTCGATGAACGCCTCGGACCAGCCGAACCCCGGCGCCAGGGCACCCACCTGCATCAACTTCTTCAGGGTCTCGGACTGGTCGTCCCAGGCGGCGAGGTCGCCGTACCAGAAGATCAGCGTGGGCGCGAGCCGCAACTGCATGTTCACGGGAAGCGTTGCGTTCTCGATCTCCTCGGTGATGTTCTCACGCTCGACCACGACCGCCCGCAGCGCGTTGACGTTGGCCGCGTGGCTCGCCAGCCTCGCGGCCTCGAGCATCGTCTGGATCTTCCACCGTTCGACGGGACGCCACGTCTGGTAGAAGCGGATCGAGCGGCGGGAACCTATCGTCTCGAAGATGTCCACGCTGGGTGGTCCTTTCCTGGGCTTCCCCTGGCATCAACAGATATGATAAACGTTATTATCCGCAGGCGAGGGAAAGCAAGGGGCATCATGAGCGACTTGGCTCGCATCGTCGGCACCGGCATGACACAGTTCGGGAAGTTCCCCGAACGCGGCCTGAAGGACCTCTCGAAGGAGGCCGTCGACGCCGCACTCGCCGATGCCGGAATCGCGGCGTCCGACGTCCAGGTGGCGATCGTCGGCAACGCCGTCGCCGGCCTCATCACCGGCCAGGAGTGCATCCGCGGTCAGGTCGTGCTGCGCGAGTCCTCCATCGGCGGGATCCCGATCTACAACGTCGAGAACGCCTGCGCGTCGAGCTCCTCCGCCCTCAACCTCGCCTGGATGCAGGTGGCGTCGGGCAGCGTCGACGTCGCCCTCGCCGTCGGTGTCGAGAAGCTGACGCACGAGGACAAGCGCAAGTCCCTCGAGGCGTTCAGCGCAGCGGTCGACGTCGATTTCGTACGCCAGATCATCGAGGCGATGCAGTCGACGTCGCCGAAGAACGGCGACAAGGAAGCCAAGGGCAACGGTAGCGGTGAGGCCAAGCCCAAGTCGATGTTCATGGACATCTACGCCGCCGCGATCCGCGCCCACATGAGCCAGTACGGGACGACGCCCGAGCAGATCGCCCAGGTCTGCGTGAAGAGCCACAAGTTCGGCTCGCTCAACCCCAGGGCGCAGTACCGCAACGAGATGACCCTCGACGAGGTGCTCGAGTCTCGCGAGGTCGCCTGGCCCCTGACCGTCCCGATGTGCGCCCCGATCGGCGACGGCGCGGCAGCCGTCGTCGTGACCTCCGCCGAGTTCGCCAAGGCACGCGGCCTCGACGGCCCGAAGGTCGCCGCCTCCGTCGTGCTGTCGGGACGGCTCCCCACCGCCCAGGAGGAGATGGCCGAGGTGCGGGCAGCCCGTGCCGCGTACGAGATGGCCGGAGTCGGACCAGACGACATCGACGTCGCCGAGGTCCACGACGCCACGTCCGCAGCCGAGATCCTCGCATACGAGGACCTCGAGTTCTGCCCCCGCGGCGATGGCGGCAAGCTCGTCGAGGAAGGTGCAACCGACCTCGGGGGACGGATCCCTGTCAACACGTCCGGTGGGCTCTGCTCGAAGGGGCATCCGATCGGTGCGACAGGTGTCGCCCAGGTCGTCGAGATCGTCGAGCAGCTCCGCGGGCACTGCGGCGACCGCCAGGTCGAAGGCGCCCGGATCGGGCTCACCCAGAACGGGGGGGGCTTCCTCGGCAACGACGCCGCCGCCCAGGCCGTGCACATCTTCACGACCTGACACAGGCACCCGACCCCGAGAACGAGCCAGGAGGGCGAGATGGAAGCGGCATTCGGAACCGTCGGGGGGATGCTCCAGACGGCCACGAAGGATCGTGGCGACAAACCGTTCCTCATGTTCGAGGACGACGTCTACTCGTACGCCGACATGGACGAGAGGTCGGCTCGTGCCGCCAACGGCCTGCGCGAGATCGGCGTCACGAAGGGCTCACACGTCGCGATGCTCGTCCCGAACCAGCCCGAGTTCCTCTTCGCCTGGTTCGGCGCCGCCCGCATCGGGGCACCAGTCGTACCCGTGAACGTCGCCCTCAAGGGTGACGGTCTCGTCCACATCGTCGACCACTCCGACGCCGAGACCGCCGTCGTCCACGCCGAGCTCATGGACCGCTTCGAGGCCGTGCGGGACCGCCTCCCGAAGATCCGTCGCGTCGTCGTCATCGGGGGCGATGCCGGCGACGACATCTCCTGGGACGGAGTCGCACAGGGTGATCCCGTCGACGCCGATCTCGGCGACGTCGACGCGAACGACCTCATGATGCTCATGTACACCTCGGGAACGACCGGCCTGCCCAAGGGAGTCACGATTCCGCAGCGACAGGTCATGGGCGGCGCTCTCCTGTGCACTTTCGCCGGGCTCAACGCCGAAGACGTCTTCTACACGTGCCTCCCGCTCTTCCACGCGAACGCAGCGATCATCTCGATGTGGGGCGCGTTCGGACTCGGAACGAAGATCGGACTCGGCCGGCGTTTCTCTGCGTCGAAGTTCTGGGACGAGGTCCGCAAGTTCGGGGCGACACAGTTCAACTCGCTCGGTGCGATGATCCCGATCCTCCACAAGCAGCCTGAGCGACCCGATGACGCCGACAACAGCGTTCGCTTGGTTGTGAGCGCAGCTTGCCCGAAGGACATCTGGGAGGCCTTCGAGCGTCGCTTCGGGGTGGAGATCATCGAGTTCTACGGAACGGTCGAGGGTGGCCTCACGATGGCAGGTGCCGACGCTCCTGTCGGCTCGATCGGCAAGTAGCTCCCGATCAACGAGATGAAGATCGTCCGCAAGGACGACACCGAGTGCGACCCCGACGAGGTCGGCGAGATCATCTCGCGCCCCGTCGGGGAGTTCTCGTTCGCCTCCTACTACAAGAACCCGGAGGCGACCGAGGAGAAGACGCGCGGTGGCTGGCTGCGCTCGGGAGACCTCGGCTACCGCGACGCAGATGGCTGGCTCTGGTTCGTCGACCGCAAGAAGGACTCGATGCGACGCCGCGGCGAGAACATCTCCTCGTTCGAGGTCGAGAAGGTCATCAACGGCCACGAGTCCGTGCTCGAGTCCGCCGTCTACGCTGTCCCCTCCGAGGTCGGTGAGGATGAGGTGATGGCGTCCCTTGTCCTGCAGCCCGGCGCAGAGCTCGACCCGGTCGACCTCACGAAGTGGTGTGAGGACCGCATGGCCTACTTCATGGTTCCCCGCTATCTCAGGGTCGTCGACTCGCTTCCCAAGACCGAGACGCATCGCGTCCAGAAGGCTGAGCTGCGCACAGAGGGGGTCACGGACGACACGTGGGACCGCGAGGAAGCCGGCTACGAGCTGAAGAGGTGACGATGGCTGCTCTCGACGCCTGGATCGACGCCCTCTCCGCGAGCGGAGTCGACGAGGAGGAGCTTTCTCGCCGCCGCGCGATCCTCGAGGACTTCTGCGAGTTCGCCAAGAGAACTCCCGACGAACTCGTCGAAGCGTGCGTCGACCGGGACCGTGGACAGATCATCGTGAAGCAACGCAAGAAGGTCGAGGTCCTGATCGACGAGTTCGCAGCTCAGTCCGCGAACGGCGACACGCGGGCGAGCACCACCCAGGCGAACGTGGTCCGCAGCTTCTTCATCCACAACGGCGTACGTCTGATCGCCCCCCGTGCCCCCTGGCTCTGAGCGGGGATCGCGCCCCACCCCACCCCGAACGCAGCACGGCCCGATACGCGACTGACGTACGGTTACGTCATGCACCGTACGCAAGTTCTTCTGGGCGAGGATCAGTATCGCCCGATTGAGACGGGAATCGGCCGTGACCGGCAAGTCGATCGCAGCGTTGATCAGGGAGGCCGTCGACACCCACTTCGATGACTTCTCTCGCGAGGAGCTGACGCTGGCTCTTGTCAAGAGCTTCGGTGCCTGGCGTGACAGAGATGTCGACGGCGCCGAGTACGTGGACGCTCTCAGGTCGGGATCGATCGGCCAGACCGCCTTGTCGCGCCGGTTCTGACGACGGTCCAGATCGGCCTCGCCCCCCCGTACGGCAACTGACCTGACCCAGAGGGCGGATGCGTGCGTCGCCGGCGGTCAGCCCCTGCTGTGGCGGTACCAGACGACCCCACCCACCGCGGCCCCGACGACAGCCGTGGCCCCGATCGCGATCGCGACATTGCGGCGCCGTGACGTGTCGCCGTAGTAGGACGGGGGCACGGACATGACGTAACCCGTCGCGGCAATCAGGGCCGGCTGGTTGCGCACCTCGACGTTCAGGGCACCCGACGCCAGGGCACGGACCGGATTGAGCCGTCCGCTGCAGAGCTTGGCCATCTCGACCCACGGACCGGCGAGCAGCGATCCACCGGGGACGGCACCCTCGCGCACGACGATCTCGTCGCCGAGGAAGGAGATCGTTATCTCGGCGGTCTTGTCGGTCGCGGAAAGGACGACATCGCCCTTGGCCAGCCGCGCGACCCGGCGCCGGCCTGCGTAGTCGCGCAGGTTGTCGGCAATGAGGTCACCGATCATCGTTGCGAAACCGGATGCGTCGTCGCCCGCCTCCAGGCGGACGTTGGGCTGTCCCGAGGTCAGATCTGACTCCACCACTTCTCGATCCCGAGGTCGTCGGCCATCACCTGCAGCGCGTTGTACCCGGGCCCGAAGGTGATGTAGCCGTGCGGATGTTGCGTCGAGCCTGCCATGTAGAGCCCCTCGACGGGAGTACGGTACTCGCCGAGCTCGGGCAGCGGACGCTGGTCGAGCATGTTGTCGAGCGAGATCTCCCCCATCATCCAGTCGCCGTGGGGCATGTTGACCAGCTTGCGTGTTATGTCGAGCGGCGTGTCGACGGCCCAGTCGACGATCCCGCCCTCGAGGTTCGGAGCGAACCGCTGCCAGGCCTCGATGCAGCGCTGGCCGTACCAACGTCCCGCCCCCTCCCATGCGCCCTCACCGCCGTCCGCGAACGAGAACGGTGCGAACTGGCGGAGCAGACCGGTGTAGAAGCCGTCGGGGGCGTCGGTCGGGTCGTAGAGGCTGTTGACTGCCGCGTTCGGCCTCGGGTCGGGCAGCAACCCTTGGCGGATCGTCGCCCAGTCGGCATCGAGCACCCGTGTCGAGTCGTAGCCGAGGTTGATGACCCAGGCGCGGTTCACGTCCGGGTCGAACGCCGCGGCCTCGTACTGCGGCAGGCGATCGAGAGCGAGATGCACGGAGAAGAGTGTCCAGTCCTTGTGCTTCACCTCGGTCTTGACCTTCGTCGAGAACTCCTCGCCGACGGTCTGGGCGTCGACGAACTCGAGGAAAGTCTGCTCCGCGCTCACCGTCGAGGCCACCGCCTTGCGGGCTGCGATCTCGGTGCCGTCGTCGAGGCGGACACCAACGGCCCTCCCCGAGTCGACGAGGATGCGCGACACCGCTGCGTTCGTGACGAGTGTCCCGCCGTGTTGGGCGAGGTCACGCCACAGCGCATGCGCGAGACGGTGCGAGCCGCCTATGCAGATGTGCCAGTTGTCGATCTTCCCGACGAGCAGTGGGTAGCCGATCGCGAGGCCGGGTACGTCGTTCGTGTAGGCGCAGATGGCGCCGTGGAAGGCCAGATGTGCCTTGATCTTGTCGTTCTCGAAGTGCTGGTCGAGGAACTCGTTGATCGACTCGCGGCGCAGCTTCACCGACAGGAACTCAGAACGGTCCTCGACACCGAACGCTGCGAGGGCTTTCGTGAGCTCCTTCACCGACATCGGCGGCTGATACATCAGCGTGCCGAGGAGAAGGTCGATGTAACCGTGGGCCTCGGAGTAGAGGCGACCGAACGTCTCGGCGTCCTTCTCGGAGAATCGCGCCATCGACTCCTTGGTCTTGTCGAGGTCGGAGTGGACCGTGAGGGCCGTGCCGTCCTCGAAGATCGAGGCCATCTGCACCTCGGGCCGCACGTACTCGACGCCGTGCGAGCGCACCTCGAGGTCCGTCACCGGAGGGGCGAGATCGACGAACGTGTGGTAGTTCGCGTGGATGTTGTGCAGGAAGCCGGGCTGCGTCACCTCCTCCGTGCACAGGCCGCCGCCCTCCTCGTGACGGCGTTCCAGGACGAGGACGTCCAAGCCGCTCCGGGCGAGATAGGAGCCGAGGGTCAGGCCGTTGTGGCCGGCCCCGATCACGATCACGTCGTAGGCATCACGCATCTGTCCGATCCTTCCCGCTCATCCCGCACCGGCGCCGCTGTATGGCGGCTTGCCCATCGGCCAATCGGTCTCGACGTTCGTCGTGTACGCCTCGAGGAGCACCTTGACCAGCTCGGCCTGGCGCATCAGGAAGCGCATGTCCCCCCGCACCTTCACCGTGCCGTCGAGAGCGGCGTCCACGGGATCGCGCATCCCGGCAGCGATCTCGTCGAAGGTGGTCGCAGGACCCACGAACCTGTAGTCCAGCGTCACTTCGGGGTTCGGCGTGTCGATCTCGCGGTACCAGGCGCACGAGCCGTTCTCGATCTTGATCAGGAAGCGCCTGACGTCGTCGGCCCCGACGTAGGGGGACGCACCGTCGCCGACGATCTCGACCACTGCATGCCACTCCCCTTGCGGGACGGCCTTCGCGGGCAGGCCGGCCACGTGTTCGTTGATCGTCTCCCGAACGGACTTGTACCAGTCGTCCGTGTATATGTCGCTCATCAGTACCCCCTCGCCGGGACGAGCGGGCTCTCGAGGTCGAAGTCCTCGGCGATCGCCTTGAAGGCGTTGTAGCCGCAGGCGGCGTGCACGCCCCCGCCCGGGTACGAGGACGGGCCGCAAAGGTAGAGGCCCTCGACCTCGGTCCGGTAGTTGCTCGCCTCGGGGAAGGGGCGGTTCGCGCCGATCTGGTCGGGCGAGAACTCACCGTTGGAGAAGTCCCCCTCTCGCATGAGGTTCTTGTGCTCCTGCTGGTCCGGTGTGTAGAGCCGTTCGGCGATGACGTTGCCGGCCGTCATGTTCGGGGCGGCCCGCTGCCACTTCTCGAGAAAGCGCCCGTTGTAGGTCGCACGCACGTCGGCCCACTCCTCGGGGCTCAGGGCACTCGCCACGGGGAAGAAGTACCAGCCGGTCGCCGAGTGGCGCCCGGGAGGAGCCTGCGTGGGGTCCCAGAGGGTGTTGACCCATGTTCCGGCGCCGGGCTCGGGCATGCGCCCGGAGTAGGCGTCACGGATGTAGCGGATCATGTCCTCCGCTCCGTCGAAGCCGACGACGGTGTAGAAGCAGCGGTCGATCTCGGGGTCGTGGCGGGCCGACGCGTACCTGGGAGCCTCGTACAGGCAGAACATCGGTGTGCCGAGGACATGGCTCGGTCCGTACCGGAACGCCTCCGCCCGCTTCACCCACGTGTCGCTCAGCTCGTCACGTCCGACGAGGTCGAGAAGCGTCTGACGCAGGTCGGCGTTGGACGCCACGACCTTGTTCGCCCTGATCTCCTCGCCTCGTGCCACGACACCCGTGCAGCGGCCATCCTCGACGAGGATCTTCTCGACACACGTGTTCTCGAGGAGGTCCACGCCTTCCCTGTAGCAGGCCTGCGTCATCGCCTTCGCGAGGCCGTGCGTCCCCCCGATGACGAGCTTCCAGTTCGCCATCGTCCACATGATGAAGGTCAGGAATCCGCCCGCGGTCCCCCAGTCGTCCACGGGGAAACCCCACTCGATGCACGTCCGGTACATGAGGGCGCGCAGCTCGTCGGTCTCGAAGAGCTCGTCGATGATGACCTTGCAGGTCTTCGACGCGTGGTATGGGGTGAGGCCGAGATCGCCGAACGCTGCGGCGACCGCCATGCCCTGCGCGTCCTGCGTCTGCGGGGACGGGATGTTGTAGAGACCGGCCGCGAGGAGGGGCTGGAGTGCAGCGGCTCGCTGCTTGAGCTCGCAGTAGAGGTCGGCGTCCGCCTTGGAGTAGCGGGCAATGCTCTCGCGTGTGCGGTCGAGGAGGTCCGGGCGGTGCAGCACGATGGGAGGACGTCCGTCCTCGAAGGCGATCCCCGCCTGTGCCTCGGGGACGACGGTGCGCAGGCCGATCTCCTCGAGACCGAAGTCCTGGATCATCGGCATGATGTCGAAGAACTCCATGTACTGCGCGTGGAGGTTGTGACGGTAGCCGGGGAGGACGGGCTCCTCGGTGTTGACGCCCCCGCCCTCCTCGTGGCGGCGTTCGACGACCACCGTGGAGAGGCCGGCACGCTGCAGGTACGCTGCCAGACAGAGGCCGTTGTGGCCGGCGCCGATCACGATTGCGTCATAGACACGTGTCATCTTGCCCCCAGGGTTCGGTCCGCACGCGATCTCGATAACAGATAATGCTCACTATCGTTACCAGGGAAGATAGCCGGGGCTACTTGCACGAGGAAATCCCCTGGCAGGAGGAGTCGGACCGTGGATTCGGAGGTCAGGTACGGGATCGTCGGCACCGGCATGATGGGCATCGAGCACATCAACAACCTCAGGATCGTTCCCGGAGCCGAGGTCGTGGCGATCGCCGACACCGACGACACGTGGCGGGAATACGGACGCCAGGCGGCGGGCGATGTCCCCTCCTTCGCCACTGCCGGTGAGCTCCTCGACTCGGTGGAGGTCGACGCCCTCGTGGTTGCAACCCCGAACCACACGCATGCGACGGTGCTCGCCGACGTCTGGGATCGTCGCGTGGACATCCTCGTCGAGAAGCCCCTCTGCACGACCGTCGAGGACTGCGTCGCGGTGCATGACGCAGCGCGGGACCATCCCGGGATCGTCTGGGTAGGGATGGAGTACCGGTACATGGCGCCCGTCGCCCGCCTCGTCCAGCATGTCCGATCCGGCGACGTGGGCGATCTGGTGATGCTCGCCATCCGGGAGCACCGCTTCCCCTTCCTTCCCAAGGTCGGGAACTGGAACCGTTTCAGGCGGAACACCGGAGGCACGCTCGTCGAGAAGTGCTGCCACTTCTTCGACCTCATGAACCTCGTCTGCGATTCCGAGCCCGTCCGCGTCTACGCGTCCGGCGGACAGGACGTGAACCACCTCGACGAAACGTACGACGGCGAGGTGCCCGACATCCTCGACAATGCGTTCGCCGTGGTCGACTACGCCGGTGGGCGGAGGGCGCTTCTGGACCTCTGTATGTTCGCCGAGGGGTCCTTGAACCACGCGGAGATCGCCGCGACGGGTTCGACCGGGAAGGTCGAAGCGTTCGTCCCGGAGTCGAAGCTCGTCGTGAGCCCGCGCTCAGGCGAACGAAGCGTGGAGCAGATCGGTGTCGACCAGAAGGTCCTCGCGGCCGGCTTTCACCACGGCGCCACCTACTACGAGCACGTCGCCTTCCTCGACGCGATCAGGACGGGGACGGATCCCGAGGTCTCCGTACGTGACGGCTTGCTCGCAGTCGCCATGGGGGTGGCTGCCGAGCGCTCCGTCGTGGAGCACAGGCCCGTCGAGCTCGCCGAGTTGGGGTTCTGACGCGGCCGACGGCACACTCCTGTCCGGGAATCCGATCGGGGGATGCAGATGACGAAACCACTCGAAGGGGTGAAGGTGGTCGAGGTCGCGGAGCAGAGCTTCGTGCCTTCGGCGGCGGCGGTGCTGGCGGACTGGGGAGCAGATGTCGTCAAGGTCGAACGGCCGCAGGGCGACCCGCTACGTGCGGTCACGGCATCGGGACTCGTCGCCGCGACCGAGGGGTTCGACTACCTGACCGAGAACGCGAACCGGAACAAGCGCGGCCTCTGCCTGGACCTCAAGAACGAGGACGGGCGCTCGGTACTCGACCGTCTCGTCGCCGAGGCGGACGTCTTCATCACGAACCTCCTACCCGACGCGTGCGAGAAGCTGCGCATCCGTCCCGGTGATCTCCAGGCCGTGAACCCGCGGCTCGTCTACGCCCGTGGCCACGGACAAGGCCAGCTCGGCCCCGAGGCAGGGGCGGGTGGCTACGACGCCGTCTCCTTCTTCAGCAGGGGGGGCATCGCCCACATGATGACCTCACCGGAGGCCGGCTCGTTGACGAGCCAGCGCCCCGCCCAGGGGGACGTGACTTCGGGGATGTTCCTCGCAGGCGGGGTGGCGGCCGCGCTCTTCAGGAGGGAAAGGACAGGTCGGGGTTGCGTGGTCGACTGCTCGCTGCTCGGCAGTGCGGTCTGGACGCTGGGACCCGACCTGGCGGCGGCTTCCGTCCTCGGGCGCGAGCCGGAGCGGATCGACCCGCTGGACCTCCCGAACCCGCTCATCGGCGTGTACCGGACGGCGGACGCGCGCTGGCTCATGTTGACGATGCTCGACATTCCGCAGTGGTGGGGTCCCGTGTGCGATGCGACCGGGCTCGACGACCTCGCCGGGATGCCCACAGAGGAGGTAGCGGCGAACGCCAAGAAGCTACGCGAGCGCCTCGCCGAGGTGTTCCTGACCAGAGATCTCCCGGAGTGGGAGGAACGCCTCGACGCCCGCCGATGCATCTACGCCAGGGTCTCGAACCCGGTCGACGTCCTCGACGACCGTCAGGTGAACGAGAACGGGTACCTCCCCCGCCACCCCGCGCATCCCGATGCGCGTCTCGCCGCGAGCCCGCTCCAGTTCGACGGCGAACAGGTCTCCGTCACGCGTCCCGCCCCGGACCGGGGGGCTCACACGGACGAGATCCTCGGCGAGGCCGGCTTCGACTCCGGCGAGATCTCGCGCCTCAGGGCCTGTGGCGCCCTCGAATAGCCGCCTTCGGGTGCCCGGCGGCGCCAGCCGGCGGCCCTCCGACCCCAGCCTCCCGGCGCCTCCCAGCCGCCGGCCAACGCACGTGGGCGGATCTGGCCACGATAGTGATACCCAAATCCATCCACGTCGAGGGGGCTCGCTACGCTCGCTGCCATGACAGAGCCGTGGTGGAAGTCCGCAGTGATCTACCAGATCTACCCGCGTTCGTTCGCTGACAGCGACGGGGACGGGATCGGGGACCTGCCCGGGCTCGCCTCGCGGCTCGGCCACCTCGGGCCTGACGGACTCGGGATCGACGCGATCTGGCTCTCCCCCATCTACCGCTCTTCGAACCACGACTTCGGGTATGACGTGAGTGACTTCTGCGATGTCGACCCGACATTCGGCACGCTGTCCGACTTCGACGAGCTGACGGCAGAGGCCGGCCGCCTCGGGATGAAGGTGGTCCTCGACTTCGTCCCCAACCACACGTCGATCGAGCATGCCTGGTTCCAGGAGTCCCGCACCGGACCCGACAGTCCCCGGCGCAACTGGTACTTCTGGAGACCATCCGGCCCCGAGGGCGCGTTCCCGAACAACTGGGGCTCCACCTTCGGAGGCCCAGCCTGGCAGCACGACCCGGACGGCGACGAGCTCTACCTGGCATCCTTCACGCCGGAACAGGCGGACGTGAACTGGCGCGACCCCGGACTACGCGAAGCGATGCTCGGCTGCATGGCGTTCTGGCTCGACAGGGGGGTTTGGGGGTTCCGCCTCGACGTCGTCGACCGCATCGCGAAGGACCCCGGCCTCGCCGACAATCCGATAGCCGAGGGCCGCGAGGCACTCGTCGGCGTGATGCCGTGGCTCGCACAGGCACACGTCAACGATCAGAACCACCCCGATCTCCCCGCTCTCCTCGCCGAGATCCGACGCATGGCGGATTCACACTGCTCCGACCCGCTCCTGCTGGGCGAGACCTTTCCCGATGCCGACGACCACGTCCGCCTCTACTACGGGACCCCCGATGCACCGGGCCTCCACCTGGCGTTCAACTTCAACCGTTCCCTGTGCGACATCCCCTGGAACGCAAAGGCCTTCCGCAACACCATCTCGCGAGCGGAGGACGTCCTCCCCGAAGCGGCCTGGCCGTGCTGGGTCATGTCGAACCACGACCGCGCCCGTCACGCGACGCGCTTCGACGCCAACGGGACGGCCCCCCACCGCCCGAAGGCGGCCGCGACGATCCTCCTCACCCTCAGGGGAACGCCGGTCCTGTACTACGGCGAGGAGATCGGCATGAGAGACGTCCGGATCCCCGAAGACCGACAGCTCGACCCTGTCGGCAACGCCTTCCCGGGTTTGGGACGCGACCCGGAACGAACACCGATGCGCTGGGAGCCCGGAGCCGGTGTGGGCTTCACGACCGGTGAGCCCTGGCTGCCCGACGGCGGGGACGTCCCGGGTCTCGACGTCGCGACGCAAGCCGCGGATCCGGACTCGACGCTCTCGCACTACCGGAACCTGATCAGCCTCCGGCGCGCCAGGAAGTCGCTGCGACTCGGCTCCTTCACGTTCCTCGACGCCGCGGATGGTGTGCTCGCCTACGTGAGGGAGCACGAAGGGGAACGCACCGGGATCGCCGTCAACATGGGCGACGGAGTGGCTCCGGCCCCCGAGTTCCTGACCGGAGGCGAGGTCCTCCTTGGCAACCCGGCCGGAGAGCCCGGGCTACTGGAACCGGACGGCTTCGCCGTCGTCTCGCTGGACCGGGACGGGTAGCCGACGGGGAACGGCCTACTCGGCGAGCTCCGGGCGGTTCCGGAATCCGTCGAGTGCTTCCGGGTTCGCGAGAGCCTCGGTGTTGCCGACGGGTCTGCCGTGGATCGCGTCCCGGACGGCGAGTTCGGTGATCTTCCCGCTGCGCGTCCTGGGGATGTCGTCGACGGCGAGGATCTTCGCCGGCACGTGCCGGGGTGTGGCCTCCCGCCGCACCCTGTCCCTGATCTCGGCCTCGAGATCGGCGGTCAGGTCCGCTCCGTCCGCGAGTCTCACGAAGAGGACGACGCGTGTGTCCGAGTCCCACTCCTGGCCGACGACGATCGACTCGGCGACCTCGGGTAGCTGCTCCACGATGCGGTAGATCTCGGCAGTCCCGATCCGTACCCCACCGGGATTCAGCGTGGCGTCCGACCGCCCAAAGATCACGTACCCGCCGTGCTCGGTCCGGCTGACGTAGTCGCCGTGGCTCCAGATCCCGGGAAAGCGCTCGAAATAGGCGGATGCGTACCGGGCTCCGCCCTCGTCGCCCCAGAAGCACAGGGGCATGGACGGAAACGCCGTCGCACAGACGAGCTCGCCCTTCTCGCCGACGTCTGCTGCGCTGCCGTCTGACCTCAGGACCCGGACGTCCATGCCGAGCGCCGCGCACTGGATCTCGCCCCGCCAGACCGGCATCACCGGGTTCCCCATGACGAAGGATCCACACAAGTCGGTGCCGCCCGAGATCGACGTGAGGTGCACGTCCGCCTTGACGCTCTCGTAGACGTAGTCGAACCCGCCTGGTGCCAGCGGTGAACCTGTCGAGAGGACCGTCCGAAGCTTCGACAGATCATGGGTCTGCGCGGGGACGAGCCCCTCCTTGGCGACTGCGTCTATCCACTTTGCGCTCGTCCCGAAGTGCGTCACGCCCGTTTCGTCCGCGAGGTCGAAGAGAACCCCGGCGTGAGGTTGGAACGGGGAGCCGTCGTAGAGGACGATCGTTGCCTCCGAGGCGAGTGCAGATGTGAGCCAGTTCCACATCATCCAGCCCGTGGTCGTGAAGTAGAAGACCCTGTCGCCGGGACGGACGTCGGCGTGGAGCTTGTGCTCCTCGAGGTGTTTGAGGAGGATCCCGCCCGCCCGGTGCACGATGCACTTGGGCGCTCCCGTCGTCCCTGACGAATAGAGGACGACCAAGGGCTGGTCGAAGGGGAAGAGCTCCGGATCCTCGGCCTCCTCGGGTTCGGCGGCACGGCCCGGCCGGCCGCCGTCAAGGAAGTCATTCCAGAGGACTGCATCCGCGACCGCGTCCAGTCTCGGCTCAACCTCGACGTATGGGAGGACGACGACCCTCTCCACGCTCGGGAGGGCGTCCCGAATCTCGGCGAGACGGGCCAGACAGTCGTGCGCCTTCCCGCCGTAGAGATAGGCATCCACCGCGAAGAGGATCCGCGGCTCTATCTGTCCCAAGCGGTCCACGACGCCGCGGGCACCGAAATCCGGTGACGTGGACGAGTAGGCGGCACCGATCGAGGTCGCTGCCAGGAACACGGCCACGGCCTCGGGAACATTGGGGATCCAGGCGGCGATCCTGTCCCCCGGCTCGATCCCCGTCCGGAGCAGGGAGCGGCGGATCTCCCCGACTCGTACCCGGAGATCGTCCCAAGTCCATTCGCGACGCAGGCCGTCCTCTCTGGCGAAGAGGATCGCCGGTGCACTGCCCCGGCCTCGAAGGACGTTGGCAGCGAAGTTGAGCCGCCCCTCGGGGAAGAACCGTGCGGACCGCAAGTCGTCGCCGTCGCCCGGGTCGAAGGCGACTGCCCCGGGATCACCGAGGACTCCGCACCACTCCCACACCTCGGCCCAGAACTCGTCCGGCCGGCCGACCGACCAGGCATGCAGATCCGCATACCGGCCGGCATCGTGGCCGACGGACTCGGCGAAGGAGGTCATGGCCGCCGACTCCACGCGAGCGGCACTCGGGATCCAGGCGGGTTCTTCATCCAGACCCGTCCGTTCGGATTCCTGTTCGTCATCTTGTCGCGTGAGGGCGAAGACACCGTCATTCCGCAGGGACGGGCGCTCGCCGAC
>QWHP01000416.1 GCA_021404985.1 Actinobacteria bacterium ATB1 | reverse complement strand
GAGGAATGGGCGCGCCATGGGGTGGTGGGCTTCACCGTTGGCGCGTGGATTCGCTTGCGGGGGAGGAATCGGCGCGCCATGGGCGCCAAGTCCCTCACGGATCGCGCTGGGGGAGCACCCGCGATGAGTGGCACCGGCACGAGCGACGCGAGTCAGAAGAAGAAGGCCCACACGAGCAGAGCGATCACGACGACGAGGACCACAGCAGCCACGGCGAGGTCGAAGCGCGCCGGTCCACCCTCCTCGCGATAGGGATCGAAACCCATGCCGGATGGTACCTTGCCGCCCACCACGGTCCAGCGAGGTCGAACCCGTGAGGTGCCCATGTCAGTGGACGGCGATGCGAACCTGCGTCTTGAACGGAACGCGGGCGTGGCTCTCATCACGATCGACAGGCCCGAGAAGAAGAACGCTTTCACGGGAGACATGTTCGACGGCTTCGCCCGCATGGTCGAAGAGGTCGCCGCCAACCTTGACGATCGAGTCCTCGTGGTCACAGGGACGGGCGATGCCTTCTGCGCAGGTGCCGATCTGACGGACGACCGAGATAGGGCAAGTGGGGACGGTGGACCACTCGACGGCGCACAGACCATGCGCGAGATCCACCGTGGTGCCGCTGCCCTTGCCCATCTGGCCAAGCCATCCGTCGCTGCGGTGAACGGGGTGGCCGCAGGAGCCGGAATGAACCTCGCACTCGGTTGCGACATCGTCTTCGCCGCCGAGAGCGCCCGATTCAGCGAGATCTTCGTTCGCCGGGGACTGACCGTCGACTATGGCGGCACCTGGCTGCTTCCGCGACTCGTCGGACTCCAGAGAGCCAAAGACCTCGCCCTGACGGGACGCATGGTCAGGGCCGAGGAGGCCCACCGGCTCGGGCTCGTCCTCGAGGTCGTTTCCGGCACGTCCGTACTCGAACGCGCCATGGAGTACGCGAGGGAACTGGCCTCCCTCCCACCCGTGCCGATCTCCCTCGCCAAGCACGGTCTCGACATGTCCTTCGGGCGCACGATCGACGAAGCCCTCGAGTACGAGGCCCGTGCACAGGCAACGTGTTTCGGAACGCAGGATCTCGTCGAGGCACTCCACGCCTGGCTCGAGAAGCGCCCCGGCACCTACCTGGGCCGCTGACAGCGCTTGTCGCAGGGGTGCGATAGGCTGCCCCGACCTTCCCCTCGATTTCCCCGCAGCTCCCCCTTCCGCCTTCCCCGACACGAACTTCCCCCTCCATCCTGACACGCAAGGGGGAACGTCATGCTCGCCGTTGTGCAGTCCGTGGCGACGATCGGGATCGACGGGCATCCTGTCCGGGTCGAGGTCCAGGTCGGAAGCGGCGTACCGGCGTTCACGCTCGTCGGTCTGCCCGACACCGCGGTGCGCGAGGCCCGAGAAAGAGTCCGTTCGGCGATCATCGCGTCGGGTTACGAGTGGCCGCTCCGGCGCATCACCGTGAACCTCGCGCCTGCGGGTCTCCGCAAGCAGGGCTCGTGGTTCGATCTTCCGATCGCGCTCGGGATCCTCGCAGCCGACCGCCAAGTGGACGACGTCTGGATACCGTCACACATGGTGGTCGGTGAGCTTGGTCTGGACGGAGACGTCCGTCCGGTGGCGGGCGTCCTCTCCGTGGCGCTCTGCGCGAGGAGTGAGGGACTGCCGGGAGTGGTGGTGCCGGTGTCCAATTCCAACGAGGCGACAGCAGCCGGGCATCTTCGTGTCGTCGGTGTAAGTCACCTCGGCCAGTTCGAGTCCGGCCTGCCCGAACCGGCCGGTGATTCGGTGTGCAAAGTCAAACCGGATGCGTCGGCTTCCGACTCGGCCTGCGGGGACATGGGCGAGGTCGCAGGCCAGGAGACGGCGAAGCTCGCCCTGGAGGTCGCCGCAGCCGGAGGGCACCACTGCCTCATGATCGGAGAGCCCGGGAGTGGCAAGACCATGCTGGCGCGCCGTGTGCCGGGGATCCTCCCGCCCCTCGACGAAGACGAGAGGATCACGGTCTCCCTTCTCCACTCGCTTGCCGGAATCGGGACCGGCGCGCCCCACGGCTCGCCGGCAGGCTCGTCGTCTGCGCATGGGCTGATGAGCCACCGCCCCTTCCGCAGCCCGCATCACTCGGCGTCGGTCACAGCACTGGTGGGTGGTGGCAGCACATACATCACTCCCGGCGAGGCGAGTCTCGCTCATGCGGGCGTCCTCTTCATGGACGAGTTCGGGGAGTTCAGGCCTTCCGTGCTCGACGCGCTGAGGCAGCCGCTTCAGGACGGCGAGGTCTCGATCTCGCGCCGCGCGGCCAGGGTCCGTTTCCCCGCACGGTTCATGCTCGTCGCCGCCTCGAATCCCTGCCCGTGCGGCTTCCTGGGATCCACGAGGCGGGCATGCTCGTGCGATCACCTTGCCCACATCCGCTACCGGCGAAGGTTGAGCGGCCCGCTGATGGATCGAATCGACATCTGCGTTCCGGTGGGGGTCGAGGAGCCCGACCGTGTCCTCGACCACGAGCCCGCTGCCGAGTCAGCCCAGATCCGGGTCCGCGTCGTCGCAGCCCGGTCCAGGCAAACCCAGAGGCAAGGTCGGGAGCTTACGAACTCCCGCCTCGATGGCGCCGAGCTGCGCGCCCACGTGGGGTTGAGCGGGAAGGCAGCGGCAGCCGTGCGCGCCCATGCGGCTCACGTGAGCTCACGCGGTCTTGCCTCTCTCCAGAAGGTCGCGAGGACGATCGCGGACCTCGAAGGGGAGGACAGGGTCGAAGCCCACCACGTCCACACCGCTTGGCGCCTTCGCATGCCGGTAGGACCCGACGAGCCGCGGGGTCGCAGATGAACGACCGGCAACCTGCTCCCTCACCCGAGATGCGGGCGCTGTGGCTTGCAATCGGCGGCCTGCCCCACATGGGTCTGACTGCCATTG
>QWHP01000415.1 GCA_021404985.1 Actinobacteria bacterium ATB1 | reverse complement strand
AAAATTTCGCCATAATGTGCCAAGATCAGGATTGTCGCCAAAATCGGAACCCGCGAGCGGAGTGATTCAAGGGGTCTGCGGCATCGTCCTCGAAGAGATAGCAGGATCGACAAGAGAGAACTCGACGACGGTCGCCCCGACGGTTCGAAGCCATCTTTCCCCCACTTCGAGCCCCAGCATGAAGACGAAGGGACCTTATGCCCATGCCTACAACTGACGCCAAGATCTTGCGCGACCCGATGTCGTCGGAGCACCTGTACGAGATGAGGGACAAGCTCCGCAAGCGTGCGTATCTCTACGACTCACCCGACGACTTCCGTGCCGGCGTCGAGGCAACCTTGAACACGCTCCTTCGCGAGTCACGTCAGATGGACCTGGACCTCGCAATTCGCGAGCTGGAGCTCGAGCAGGAAGTCGACCTCGCCTCGAACTGACTCCCGCCGCCGGCACGGGGAGTCGTCCGTCCCTGTGTCGATCTAACTCGACCTCTCCCTGTGCGCGCTGCTGTCGCGCGGTGGCGCAGCCACACGCGATTCGCACTGTCGGTCCGGGGTGGGAATAGCCTGACCCGATGCCTGACGGAGCGGACCCCATCCTCGTCCTAGAGGGTGTGGCCAAGACCTACCACCCACCCGTGGGCCCGCCCGTGGAAGCCGTGCGGGGAATCGATCTCGTCGTCGAACGCGGGGAGATCTTCGGTCTCCTCGGTCCGAACGGGGCCGGTAAGACGACGACGATCTCGCTCGTGACGACACGACACGAGCCGACTTCGGGAACAATCCTGGTCGACGGAGTCGACGTGGTTCGCGACCCTGCCCGGGCGAAGCGGCATGTCGGAGTGGCGCCGCAGATGCCGAACCTCGACAACTCGCTCACCGTGTGGGAGGTTCTCTACCTGCACGGCCGGTACTTCGGGCTCTCGAAGCGTGTCGCAAGGGCCCGCACCCGCGAGCTCCTCGAGCGCTTCATGCTCGGCGAGAAGGCGCGGACACGACCCATCGACCTGTCCGGGGGGATGGTCAGGCGCCTACTTCTGTGCCGTGCTCTCGTCCACCGGCCGACGCTCCTGCTCCTCGACGAGGCGACGGTCGGCATCGATCCGCAGACCCGCAGGGCCATGTGGGACGAGATCGAAACGCTGCGAAAGGAGGGCACGAGCGTCCTCATAACGACGCACTACATCGAGGAGGCGGATGCCCTCTGCGACCGGGTCGCCATCGTCGATCACGGCTACCTGCTCGCCGTCGACGACCCGAACGAGCTCAAGCGGATGATCCCTGCCGGCACGAGGATCGAGGTCGCGATCGAGGCCTCCCTCCGAGACGGCGCTGCAGGCGCCGTCTCGGCCCTCGAGACGGTCGGAGAGGTCGAGCACACAGAGAGCGGTCTGAGGATCTGGGCGACGGGAGGGGACGACGTCGTCACCGATGTGGTCGGCGCGATAGTCGGGAGCGGTGCACATCTACACCACGTCTCCGTCCACGAACCCTCCCTGGAGGACGTGTTCATCCACTACACGGGAAGGGAGCTACGGGAGTGACACCCGCTGCGGTGCCCGAGACCGCGCTGCCCGGGGCAGCGATCCCCGAAGGCCAACGCGACGAGACCTGGCGCACGTTCATGGGGCTGCTCGAACGGGACTGGTTCGTCATGCGCCGCGAATTCTGGGCGGTCGTCGCGCGCTCGGGGATGCAGCCGCTCCTCTTCGTCATCATCTTCGGATATATCCTGCCGCGGATCGGAACGGTGAACGCCGCCCAGTTCGGACCCGTTCTCCTCCCCGGAATCCTTGCGATGTCCACGATCCTCTCAGGGATGCAGGCAGTGACGATGCCCCTCGCCATAGACCTCGGGTTCGTGCGCGAGATCGACGACAGGCTCCTCTGCCCGATACGCGTGGAGTGGCTGGGCGTCGAGAAGATGCTCTTTGGAGCCTTCCAAGGCCTGCTCTCGGCCGCCATCGTCCTGCCGCTCGCCCTGATCGTCATGGGAGACATCGTCAGCATGAGCTGGAGCGAACTGCCGGGATTGGCCCTCGTGTTGATCGCGGCAAGCCTCATGTCGGCCGCGCTCGGGATGTTCATAGGGACGTCGGTCCGCCCTCAACAGCTCCCGCTCGTCTTCAGTGTCATCGTCACACCGCTCATCTACTTCGGGGCAACCACCTACACGTGGGAACAGCTCGGGTCCAAGGCCCTCGAGATCTGGGGAGTTCCGTGGCTGCAGATCCTCGTCCTGGTGAACCCTCTCGTCTACTCGAGTGAGGGCATCAGGACCGTGTTGTCCCCGGAGTTGCCTCACATGCCCCTGTGGGGAATCACGCTCGGCCTCCTGCTGTCTGTGGGTGCGTTCGGCTACGCGGGGCTGCGCCGGTTCAGGAGGCGGGCACTCGAGTAACCCCGACGACTCCCCGAGAGGGGCTCAGAAGGGAGCGGCTCAGAAGCCCATGTCGCCGCCCGCCGGCATGGCGGGTGCCGCCTTCTTGTCCTCCGGGAGGTCCGACACGATGGCCTCCGTGGTCAGGAAGAGAGCGGCGATCGACGCAGCGTTCTGAAGCGCAGACCTCGTGACCTTCGCGGCGTCGATGATCCCTGCCTTGAAGAGATCCTCGTACTCACCCGTCTGCGCATTGAGGCCCTCTGCCACTGGGAGTTCCCGGACGTACTGGGTCACGACCCCGCCCTCGATCCCCGCATTCGTGGCGATCTGGCGCATCGGCTCCTCCAGAGCACGCTGGAGGATCTCTGCACCGGTCTTCTGGTCACCCTTGAAGCCCTTCGCCTTCTCGACCGCCGCCTGGGCGCGCAGGAGAGCGACCCCACCACCGGGAACGACACCTTCCTCGACGGCGGCTTTGGTCGTAGAGACGGCATCCTCGATGCGGTGCTTCTTCTCCTTCAGCTCCA
>QWHP01000414.1 GCA_021404985.1 Actinobacteria bacterium ATB1 | reverse complement strand
CTCGATCGGCGTCTCGACCTGCGAGCAGAGGTCGTTGGGACGGTTGAAGCCCATCTGCAGGTTCGTGTAGGAGCCGTGCTTGATGGAGCCACGCTTCATCGTCCTCAACTTCTCCGCGATGTGCGTCGGCGGGTAGTCCCGGCGCAGGACGATCCTCCCGAGGTCGATGTGCCGCTCGAGCAGACCGAGGCACTGGTCGCCGAAGTTGCGGGTGTTGTTGTCCCAGTCCTCGTCGAAGAGGACGACCTGTTCGGCGCGGACGAGCTCGTGGCCCTCGGGGGCCATGGACCTGTCGAAATGGCTCGGGATCGTCACGTGCACCCACTCGTCGCCTCCGGCAGTGCCGGCATCGACCCGCTCGAGGTGCTCGTGCAGGTCGTCCTCGGTCTCGAGACCGAGGAAGGCGATCATCGCCTCGTTCACCCGCGGCTCGGGGTGCCGGTACTTGGCCTCACCCTGAACGCCGAGGTGCAGGCCGAAGAGGGTGCGCTCCTCCCACTCCCAAGGCTCGACGGCCTGACGGAGGTCGGAGGGCAGGTTGTCGGATCCGACGAGCTGGATGAAGGTCTGCTCGGGGTTGAGCGTCGACGCGATCGCCGTGGCGGAGAACCGGTGTCCGTCTGCCACCTCGACCCCGACGGCCCGTCCGTCCTCGAGCACGATGTCGGTCACCTCGGACTCGTCGAGGATCTCACCGCCGTTGCTCGTGAACACCCTGTAGAGAGCGGAGGAAAGCCGGTGCGATCCCCCCTTGACGAGACCGGCGGCGACCATCCGGCACAGGTAGATCGGGTACAGGTAGCCGAGGGGATCCTCGAGGTGGAAGCCCCACATCCCGGGGAACGAGAGGAGCGCCATCCGGACACGAGGGTCGGTGAAGCCGTACTCGTCGAGCATCTCGACCGGGCTGTGCTCCGAGATCTCGTTCAGGCGCTCGCCGACGTCCGTCTGCCCGATCTCGACGATCTGGTCGACGACGGGCAGCGGCAGCTGGTAGGTCAGAGGGATGATGTACTGGTCGAGCATCGGCTGGAACTCGATCCACATCCTTCGGAAGCAGTCGGCATCGTGTTCGCTGACCGTCGCGATCGAGGCAACGGTCTCGTCGAGGTCCTTCGTGAAGCACAGTGCCTTCCCGTCCTCGAACGGGAACGCGCACGCCACGTGCGGGTACACGTAGCGCAGCCCGAAGTCGGGCAGCGACAGGTCCCGGTGGGCCGGCATGACGTCGCTCATCATGTGGTAGATGGCGTGCAGGTTGAGGCGGAAGCCGAAGTACTCGTCGGTGTTCAGGCCTCCACCCGTCTCGTGGCGCCGCTCGACGAGCAGGACCCTTGCGCCGGCCTTGGCGAGATACGATCCGCAGATGAGGCCGTTCGGGCCGCCGCCGATGACGATGGCGTCGTAGGTGTCGGTCTTGGTGACGGTCGCGGTCATCAGTCGGGGCCTCGACTCGATTCGTCTGCGAGCCACTTCGGGCTCACGCCGAGATTCATCGGAACGTTGAGCATGTTCTCCATGAACCAGTCCCAGGGCCTGTGCGTCCACCACGCCTGGTCGCGGCAGCCCATGTCCTGTGCGACCTCCGAGGCCGCGAGATACCCGGTCGCGAGCCACGAGGCGCCCATCGGATGGATCGACTGGGACAGGTACAGGCCGGGAAGGAACGTCCGCGACGCACCACTCGTGATGATTCCGGGGACGGGTCTGTTCAGGTAGAACTGGTCGGGGGTGATGCTTCCGCCCATGATGTTCCCCGAAACGGAGGACGGGTTGTTGCGCACCTGGTCGAGCGGGGTCATCACGAATCGCTCGAGGACGAGGTCCTTGAAGCCGGGGGCGTACTCCTCGAAACGGTCCGTCGCTGCGTCCGCCAGGGCTTCGGCAAGATCCGGCCAGGCGTCGATGCCACCCCTGATCTCCTGGTTGCCCCAGCGTCGCGGATGAGGCGGCACGTCGACCCAGAGGAACGCCGTGTGGCATCCCTCCGGCGCCTGGGTCGGATCCGCACGAGTGGGGACGAACCAGTTGCCCATGATCTCGCTGTCGATGACACCCGAGATCAGGTTGACGTTGTGGCGGCGCATGCCGTCGATCGTGTCGCCACCGAGGTAGCCCATCATCGCGCGCTGGATTCCGGGGTCCCAGTCGCTCGACGAGAACTCGACGTCGCCGCTCAGGCTGTAATAGACCCCAAAGAGGACCTGCTCGTCGTAGTGGAAGGCCTTGACCCGACTTCGGATCTCGGTGCCGACCACGTCCTCGTCGAGGAGGTGGAGGAACGTGGGAACGGCGGACACGTTCGAGACGACGGTCCGGGCACGGATCTCCTCTCCGGGCAGCAGCGCATGCTCGGACAGCCTGATGCCTACGGCCTTACCGTCCTCGACGATGATCTTCTCGACCGGGCAGGTCGTCCAGATCTCGCCCCCCGCCTGAGCGGTGGCCTTGACCAGTGAGTGGGTCAGGGAGTGCGATCCGCCGCGTGCGTTGTGGACGGCCATGGGACCACCGATGCCCGCCATGAAAATCGCAGCAAGTGCCCCGATCCTGCGGTGGATGGGTGGAAGTCCGCTGATCCAACCGCACGAAGCCGTCGTGGTCTTGACTTCTTCGGACTCGAAGAGGAGGTCGAGGACCTCGAAGCCGGTCATGTTCAGGAGGTCTGCTCCCGAGAACGGCTGCTCCTGATGGGCGAGGAAGCCGTCGAGCAGCTTGTACATGCGGTCGAGGGTCGCCTCGTTCGGTGGTCCATACCAGAACTGCCGGTTGACCTCGAGCATCTCTTCGAGGTTGAGGGCGTTGAACTCGAGTGCCTTCATCTGGGTGGCGGCATCCCTCTCCGAGACCCGCTGCCAGTTCGCCTGTGTCTTGCCGAGCGACGGCAGGTCGAGGTCCTCCATCGCCGGCGCGTACGAGGTCGCCAGCCAAGTGGCGTGCATGTTGTGAAGGAACCCGGGACGGCCGAGTTCGACGGTGTCACAGTGGGCGCCACACTGACCCCGTGACTCGAACACCCCCACGGACAGGCCCGCCTTGGCCAGGTAAGCGGAGACTGCGAGTCCGTTGATCCCGCCGCCTATGACGATTACGTCGTAGTCCTTCATTCGCTCTCCCGGATCACAGGCTCGGCGTCGACACCCTCGGCGTCGTGCTCACGAGCCGGACCGAGGGGTGGGCTCGAGTTCTCAGACGCCACACTTGGCCTCGAGGTCGTCGAGCACCATCGCGGCCACGGCCATTCCCGATTCCACCGCCTGGTGCGTGCCGCAGCCGAAGCCTCCGGCGTCGGTACCGACCAGATAGAGCCCGGGTAGCGGGGTCCGTGCCTCTGGCTTCGACCTCCCGCACTGGCCGATCACCTGGGAGAGGCCGATGCACTCGCCGCCCTGCCCGGGTACGACGGCGTCGCGTGTCATGTTCGAGACGCTTGCCGCCGTGTAGACCTCGCGGCGGACCGTGTGCTCGGAGATGCCGGGCCAGATCTCCGCTATCGCCGCCTCACCTCGGGCGATCGCCTCGTCGTTGAGCTCGGCCTTGGGATCAGCGGAGCCGAGCAGGCCGACGAGGACGATCTGGTGGCCCTCGGGGGCGAGTGACGGGTCGTACTCGGTCGTGACCGCGGCGAAGATGAGGGGGATGTCGGGCCACTCGCCCTGTTGAACTCTCTCGTAGCGCTCGGTGTCCCACCAGCTCTCGTCGGAGAACGCGAGGATCATGCCGGTGTCGAGGACGCGGTCGTCGAGGAAGTAGCGCACGCCGACCATGCCGAGGCCGGGTTCGAGAGCCTCGATCTCCTTCTTGTAGCCCTCGGGTTCCTCGGGGAGGTTGTCCGGGCCGACGAGCTTGAGGATGGTCGGCTGGATGCCGGCGTTCGAGACCACGATCGGCGCACGGAACTCGCCGGAGTCGGTCTCGATGCCGACCGCGCATCCGTCCTCGATGATGATGCGGTGCACGCGGGTCCGGGTGAGGAACTTGCCCCCGTTCTTCTCGACGTACTCGGCGAGGACCTCTGCGGGCCTGCCGTAGCCGCCGGCGTGGTAGCGACCCCCGCCGCCGAGGAAGAGCTGCCGGAGGGTACGCACACCCTGCGAGACCGGGATGCGGTCGACCGGCGCGACGAAGACGAGGTTGAGCATGCCCGACATGTATGCGATCACGGGGTCCGGGACCCCGAAGCTGCGCATCCATGGGAGCATCCCCGTCTCGTCGAGGTCGTCGAGCTCCTCCTCGGAAAGGGTGAACACCTGTCCGACGAGGGCCAGCATCTTCTCGACGTCCTCCTTGGAAACTCCGAACGTCGATTCGAGCCTGTCGAGCGCCAGGGGGTCCTCTGCCTGCTTCGAGGGCCCGATGTAGCTTCGCCACTGACCGTCCGAGCCCAGGTACTTGAGCTCGATCGCCTTGTCCCCCTCGGGAACGATGAGCGGCGCCTCGTCCTGGAGGCCCAGGTCAGCCAAGAGCTCGTGGAACCGAGAGTCGGATGCGGGGAGGCTGAGAACGGGCCACATCTCGTACGCGTAGCCGTTGCGGCGTATCGTTTGCGCCTTCCCGCCGGCTTGGTTGTTCTTGTCGACGAGGAGGACCCGCCTGCCCGCTTTGGCACAGAGGGCCGCCGTGGTGACTCCTCCGTAGCCTGCACCGACCACGATCACGTCGTA
>QWHP01000413.1 GCA_021404985.1 Actinobacteria bacterium ATB1 | reverse complement strand
CCACGCTGCTGTCACTCGCTGGGCGGGCGATGGCAGGCAACTCGACCATCAACCTCACCGTGACGAACGTGCCCGGACCCCAGTTCCCCCTCTACTTCAGAGGCGGGAAGCTGATCGAGGCCTTCCCCTACGTGCCGCTCGTCGACAAGACCGATGTCGGGGTGGCCGTCCTCAGCTACGACGGCCAGCTCAACTTCGGACTCACCGGCGACTGGGACGCCGTGCCGGACCTCGGCGTCCTCGCCGAGGGCATCGAGAAATCCCTGCAAGAGCTCCAGTAGCCGACCTGCCCGGACCGGGTGGCGCAGCGTCCCTATGGCATGCACGGCCGGGGTGCGCCGGCTTCCTGCCGGCGGAGGCTGTCAGCGGCCGAGCCCCATGCGGACGGAAATCCGCGTGAGCTCGCTGCGGGTCGCAGCACCGAGCTTCATGCGGATGCGCTTGATGTAAGTGGCGACGGTCCCGTCGCTCACCCCGAGGTTCCGTCCGATCGTACGGTTGTCGTGACCACGCGCCAGTTCGCTCATCACCTGCGCCTCGCGTGGCGTGAGGTCCGAGAAGGCGCTGTCCGTCAGGGTGGCGGCCGCTTCCCAGGCGGCGGAGTCGACGCGCGACCGCGACGCCACGCCGACGGGACTGATCGGAGGCCGAGTCCTCCCGACGGCCTGTGCGAGTGCCTCGAGGACCCCGTCGGAGAACGTGAGCTTGCCCTGCACTGCGCGGCGCAGGGCTTGGGGCACTACCTCGAGGCCGTCGTCGTACATCAAGTATCCGGTGACGCCGACTCGGATCGCCTCGACAGCCCGTTCCCTGTCCGACTTCTTCGTCACCGCGACGACCGGGATCTGGGGGAACTTGTCCAGCAACATCTCGCAGACCGGGACGTCGCTCGAGCCTGGGACGCTCACGTCGGAGACGATGACGTCCGGCGAACTGTCCGGGATCTCGGCGACGGCGGTCTCCCGCCTATGAGCCCATCCCGCCCAGGAGAGATCACCGTCGGTCTGCACGGTCTGGCGCAGCATCGACGCGAGGTGCTCGTCTGCCGTAACCGCGTAGACATGGATTCGGTCGTCACGAATGAGTCCCATGCCCACCGAATCGTCACGACGACAGCCTGGATTGAGCCGAACCCTTACACTCTTGGCGACCGAAGTGGAGACCGACGCCGACGATCGCCCGAGAGGTCCATCGACAGGCCGTTGGCTACGACCCGTAGGCACCGCAAGTCCAGAAAGTGGAGGTCCCATCGTGCCCGACGCATCCGAAATCGGAGTGCGGGAGCTCATGACACCCGACCCCGTGTGCGTCCATGCCCACACCCCGATCGAAGAGGGCATCCGGCTCATGGCCGAGAACGACGTGAGCAGCCTTCCCGTCGTGGACGAGTCCGGCCGGCTTCTCGGATTTCTCGGCAACGAGGACGTGATCGTCGAGATGGCCCGCGTGCCGGAGACCCAGTTCGTCGAGCTTCTCGGGGCCTTCATCGAGATCCCCGGGACGTACCGGCGCTTCCGAAAGGGCATGAAGAAGTTCGCTGCCCTCACGGTGGGGGAGGCCATGGACGACGACCCCTGGAGCATCGGTGTCGACGGCACACTCGAGGACGCCGCCACTCTCATGGTCTTCCGCAAAATGCACCATCTCGCGGTCCTCGATGACGACGGCAAGGTGGTGGGGATCCTCGCGCGCAGCGACCTCGTCCGCTGGTTGGCGGACAACCGCAAGTAGCGGTCCGGAGTCCTCAATCACCTCCACCCCGCGGCCGAAGCTGTGGCGATGGGCAGTTTGCGTCGGCGCGAGTCGATGCCCGCCGACTACTACGCGGATCCGTGCGACCCGAGCGTCCGGCGTCGACGCGCGTGGGATGGTGAAGCCTGGACCAAGGCCGTCATGCCGGCATCGGACCCCGATACCGGCGCCTACCCACCATGGCAGGCGCCGTGGAGACACCACCCGTTCGGCTTCCTGGGGCACAGGCCGTTCCAGGTCCTGGCGGCCTCGATCCTCGCAGCAGCGGCGAGCCTGTGGGGATATGCAGTCACGGGGCGGACCCCATTCCTGGCGGTCAGTGTGGCGGCGAGTGCCACAGGAGCTCCGGCAGCTTTCGGTCTCTTCGTCGACCGCAGACTCCGCTTCGGACAAGTCGTGGGGATCCGACCGGTTCTCTTCGTGGCACTGCTGGGCGGCGCGGTCGCCTACGGGCTGGCGTGGGTACTCGAAGGTGGCCTGAACAGGGTTCCGCACGGCGCGACGGTCGAGTTGATCCTCGTCGGCCCGGTCGAGGAATCGGCGAAATTGCTCGTCCCCCTGGTCCTATACGCCCTCGGCCGGTACAGGGATCCGCGTGCAGGCCTGGCGATCGCGCTTGCGAGTGCTGGCGGAGTGGCGGGATTCGAGACGATCGGCTACGAACTCGCTGCCGTCCACGAACCGCACGCTGGAGATGTCCTCGCGAGTCTCGAGTTCGACCGGCTCTTCGCCGCGGTATTGCACATGACGCTCACCGGCCTCGTCGCAGCGGTGGCCTGGCGCAACTGGCATCTCGAAGGAGTACATCTCGACAAGGAAGTCTGGGGAGCCATCTTGTTCTCGATGGCCCTCCACTCGCTCAACGACATCCTCAACTCCGTGGACGTTCCCCATGTCGGCTCGTCGTGGTACCTGATCGTGGCCGCCTCCTACATTGCGTTCCGATACGCCGCATGTCGGTTGACGCCCCCTGACGCCATCGCCGAGGTCCCCCCTGCGTGGCGTCCGGCGAAACTGGCTTCCGATCTGGTGCTCGGCGCCCCGGGCGCTCAGCGCCAGCTCGTCGGCCCTTCCGGGTAGAGGATGCTGTCCGCCGCCTTGTGCGCAAGACGCGTCACTCGCCTGTAGTCCTCCCGGAGCGATCCCGCCGGGTGATGCTCGTACCCGAG
>QWHP01000412.1 GCA_021404985.1 Actinobacteria bacterium ATB1 | reverse complement strand
CAAATCCACGCGCCAAGACCCCCACCCCGCCCGCATGGCGCGCCGATCCACACCCCACAACCAAATCCACGCGCAAGGCAGCCGGCGCGGCGGAGCGACCGGCAGGCCGGGAAGCAAAGGCGGAGGAGGACGTCAGTCGACGTCAGTCGGAGACGCGCTGTTGGTCGCGCTCGAAGAGGTGCATGAAGACCACGAAGAAGATGAAGATCACAAGGGCGCTCAGGCCGATCGTCATGCCGGCCAAACGCAGACCCCAGAAGCCGGATGCTTCCTTGTCGAAGCGAGGTGCCTGAGAGGCGTTGAGCATCCAGGCGAGAGAGTGGAAGGCGATGTATCCCGAGACCGTGGCGATGATGATCTGGATCGCGCGCCGGAAACCGACGTCCGTGGTGAGGAGCAAGGCCACAGAACCGATCAGCAGCACCGCTCCGAGAACCACGAAGAACGTCCCCCAGAAGAGCAGGATCGCAGATCCGGGTTCGCCCCCGTGCTCCGGGAGCTTGCCGTCCAGGATCTGCGCCAGCACACCTGATTGGACCAAGCTGTTCATCGTCCCTTCCTCATTCCGTGACGTCGGGCTCTGCCGGGATCTGCTCTTCCCCAGGCGTGACGTTCGACTGCGGCTCCTGCGCTCGGCTGTCCACGGCCGGGGTCGTCCCGGCGAAACCACCGGTCAGGCTGCGCTCGTAGTCCACGATCGCGGCGATCTGCTCCGGGAGGAGCATGAGCCCGAAGCCCGGCATGCGGCCGGTCCCCTGACCCCTCACCCCGTAAGCAATCTGCCATTCGGAACCCGCCGTGATGAAGGCGATGTGGTCCTCGGCACTGGGGAACTGCTCCAGCGTCGATCCCCCACGCAGGCTCGGCCCGAAACCGCCACTGCCGGGGGCCTCGGCCGCGTTGTAGCTGTAGCCGATCGTGTGGCAACGGGCGCAGAACGAGTCGAAGAGGACGGCTCCGTCGTACTCGGCGTCGGAGCTCAACTTGCCGTCCTTGTAAGTCCCCTTGACGAGGCCGACCTCGGCGTTCTTCGCCTTCGCCTCTTCCTCGGAGAGCTGAATGGACTTCAGGTAGGCGATCGTGTCCTCGATCTGTTGCCGGGACATGGCGCCGCCACCCTCCTCACCCCAGGCGGGCATCGGGGTTCCCTGGCGCCCATAGGTGAGGATGGTTCGCACCTCTTCCTCGGAGTACCGGAGCAGCACGTCATTGAGGGAGGGGCAGGTCCACGCCACGTTCTTCTGTTCTCCGGCGGCGTCGGTGATGGTGTACTTCGCCGCACCGCCCGTGCCCTCCGGCCCGTGACAGGCCTGACAGCCGAACGCACCGGAGATGGCGTGCTTCTCGCCGTCGATCACCTCTTCCGTAGGTCCGTAGGCGATCGCGCCTCTTTCGACCGACTTCTCCGAGAGCTCCTCGAAGGCACGTTCTTGGCGCGTCGGCTCCATCACGAAGATCACGGCCATCGCGATGCCGAGGAAGAGGACGCTGACGACCGCCATCTGCAGGACACGCTCGAGGCGCGTGGTCTCGAGCGCATCGTCCTCGAGGAATGGTTTCAGGTTGGGGGGTACCGGGGTCCGGGACCTGCGGTCACGCATGACGGCGATGAAGATGAAGAGGAAGAGGACGAGCGCGACGACGGTTACGGCTATCGCGACCGATTCGAGGACACCTGCGATGATCACCTCGGTTGCCTCCGATCCTCTCCTGTCTCAGTTCTGTGCACGGCGGGGCTCATACGCAGTGGGGCCCCTCGGCCACCTGGCCTGTCGTGTCGGTACCGACCGGAGGCCCTTCCACAAGTTTCCCCGTGTCGATCACGAGGAGCCCGTTGTCGAGCTCGAACTCGAAGCGGTCCATGCCCCGCGGTGCAGGGCCGCCCTTCTTCTCGCCGGCTGCGTTGTACTGCGAACCGTGGCACGGGCACTCGAACCACTGCGAGGTGTCGCAGAACGGGACCTTGCAGCCGAGGTGCGGGCACTTCTGGTAGAGCGGCATGACACCGGTTTCCTGCACGGCCCCCCAGATCGCCGGATAGGTGGTCTCGGCGATCGCCTCGTCGGACGGCTCGTAGAGCTCAATCCACGTCTTCGCCTCGGGGGCGTAGAACGGCGTCTGGTTGTCCTCGATCGACGCCTTTATCTCGTCCAGCGGGGTGCTGACGACGATCTTTCCACCGAAGCCCTTGGGCGGGGGCGGGATGAGGAAGGCCACCGAGGCACCTCCGAGGGCGAGAAGCCCCAAACCCGAGCCCGCTATGGCCATCCGGTTCAGGACACGCCGGCGCTCGATGCCGACCTCGACGGGATCCGGCGGGACCGTGATCTCGGGGGCGTAGACATCGGGGACCGGGGCCTCGGGAACCGCCACCTCACCCGGCTCGCGGGTGGCCAGTGCACTTGCGGGGGCAGCAGGCTCCTGTTCAGCGAGTTTGCGGGCTTCGTCGGCCCGCCTTCGGGCCTCGTCCTTCTTGACAGCCCGAGGATCGAGCGAGCCGACGTCCTTGCGGGGCGACTTGAGCGCGGAGACGCCGATCACGATCAGCCCGAGGATGATGACCGCCGGGATCGCTATTCCGACGATCGCCGCTGTGTTTGTCTCTGCAAGCATCGATGTCACACTCCGTCGATCAGAAGTCGAAGAAGATCCCGTCCGCCCAGGGCCAGACGAAGTTGAATCCCGGCCCCCGGAAGAAGACGCCGAACATCACCAGTACCGACCAGTAGACGAGGAAGAACGTGAAGATCGCGATCGCGAACTTGCGCTCCGAAGGTTTCGTCGCCGGATTCCGGTCGATGTAGGGAACTGCGAGGAGAGCGAAGATCCCGATCCCGGGGATGGTCACCCCAGCAACCATCGGATGGAACATGGTGAGGAGCTCCTGGAGGCCGAGGAAATACCACGGGGCCTTGGAGGGG
>QWHP01000411.1 GCA_021404985.1 Actinobacteria bacterium ATB1 | reverse complement strand
TGGCACGTGGTCCAGGATCTCGATCCCGTGAGCGAGAACCCAGGCGGTCATCGCGTTCGTGTACGCGTTGTTGTCGAGGCCCGGGGTCTCGGCACCCGGGTAGGACTCGTGATACTCGTCGGGCCCCATGACACCCTTGATCACGTACCGGCCACGTACCTTGTCGAGCTCGGTCATCGACGCCCAGAAGCGACAGATGCCGAGGTAGAGCTCTGCACCCATGGAGCCGAGGAAGTTCCTGTCTCCCGTCGCCTGCCAGTACTGCCATACGTTGTACGCAACGGCGAGATTGATGTGGCGTTGCAGGTGCGAGGCATCGGCGAGCCAACGCCCTGACTTCGGGTTGAGATGCAGCGTCTGGGTCTCTTCACGACCGTTGCTCGCCGACTGCCAGGGGAACATCGCACCGCGGTAGCCCGCCTCGCAGGCGGCCCACACCGCCTCGGGCAGGCGGCGGAACCTGTACTGGAGCAAAGACTTCGTAATCTCGGGCAGACGCGAGTTGAGGAACGGGAAGATGAACAGCTCGTCCCAGAAGACGTGGCCCCGGTAGGCCTCGCCGTGCCAGCCCCGGGCAGGGATCCCGGCGTCGACGTCCAGCGAGTTGGGCGACACCGTCTGGAGCAGATGGAAGATGTGGAGACACAGGGCGGCCCGGGTCCCCTCACCCTCGCCGAGCTCTATGGCGAAGCGCTTCCACAGATGGTCCCAGGCCAGGACGTGTGCGGCGAGCAGCTCCTCGAACGTGCCGCAGCGCTCGACTCGCTTGGTCGCCTCCACTCCCGGATCGGTGATCGCGGAGTCTCGCGAAGTGAAGAGGGAGACGACCTTCTCGACGACGACTGGTTCCCCTTCTGCGGCGTCGACTGTGAGATCCTGCGAAGGCCGGCTGTCTGCGGTCGCGGTCTCACGCACGAAATCGAACGGTACGTCCCCGGAACCGCCCTCGGGACGAATCCGCGTCCGAGCTGCCTGGGCGATCCTTATCTTGGACTGGAGAGTCTCGACCTCGAGGAGGATCGTGTCCTCCGACGGAGCGGTGGTCGCAAGTGTCCTCAGGTGCCTCTTCTCGAGGTCTCGGTACCTCGCGACACCGTCGTTCACGACCGTCCCGTCGACTGAGGAGCGGACCGTGAGCCGGCCTGACCAGTTGAGGGGACAGACGGTCAGCTCGAGGGCTGCCACGTGCCTGTGCGCCATCGCGACGAACCTGCGCTCGTTCACCTGCGTGATGCGACCTTCGGAGTCCTCGCAGCGGACCCGCCGGTGGTAGACGCCTCGGCGCATGTCAAGCTCGAGCCGGTAGTCGAGGACCGCGACCTCGTCGATGTGGAACCAAGGCCCACCGTCGACACGGAACGTCAGCGGCAGCCAGTTCGGGACGTTGACGAGATCCTCGTTCTCGACCGTCCGTCCGGACACCTCGCTCTGCAGCCTGTCGTACAACCCTGCTACATAGGTGCCGGGATAGTGCACGCCGTCCGCCTCGGCTTCGGCAGCGGCGCCCCGCGTCACGAAGTACCCGTTGCCGACCGCGCAGAGGGCCTCCCTGTGGCCTTCCTCCTCCGGTACGTAGTCGAGGTAGACGAGTGACCAGTGACTCATTGACCGCCTTGCGCCAGCGTAGCCAGCTCTTCGAGGAATATCCGTACCTCGGAGGTGTCGCGCAGGTGAAGATCTGCCGCACTCTTGTGGTCTCCTCCCGCGACCGCGACGCCGATGCCCGTTCCCTCGATTGCGGTGAACGCGTCCTCGTCGGTGACGTCGTCGCCTATGTAGAGCGTGAGGAGGTCTCCGACGGCGACACCCCTGTCACCTGCCAGCGCCGCTGCAAGGGACACGAGTGCCTTGCCCTTGTCCCAATCGACGTCGGGGCGCAGCTCGAAGACCTTCTTGCCGTGTGTCTTGCGGAGTTCGGGGTGGCCGGCTCGGACTGCATCGACCACTTCCTCGACGGACGGAACGTCGGCATCCGCCACCTGTCTCCAGTGGACGGCGATGGCGAAGCGCTTGCGCTCGACATGGGCGCCGTCGATGCCGTCTATCGCAGCCTCGAGCTCCTTCTCGGCGGCATCGAGAGCTCCGATGAAGGGCCGGGCGGGTTCGTGGTCACGTCGACTCCCGTCGGGCTCGATCACGTCGAAACCGTGACTGCCCGCGTAGTAGATCCCCGTGATCCCGACCTTTTCGCGCACGTCCTCGACGTCACGCCCGCTCACGATCACCACCGGGGCCCTCGCTGCGAGTCGGTGGAGGGCGCTCCGGGTCTCCTCCTCGAGTGTCGCCAGGTCGGGATGCGACACGATCGGGGTGAGGGTGCCGTCGTAGTCGAGGAAGACGGCGAGATGTGAACCGGCGAGCCTGTCGGTGAGCAGGTCACGGCCATCGGGGCCCAGGGCAGAAGGCAAGTCCGTGACCGGCTGCCTGTCGAGATCCGAGAGGTCCGGGACGACCACGTCGGCTCCGGCTTCGCGCAGATCTTCGGGATGCCCGGTCCGGTCGACGCCGACCACGAAACGGAATCCCCCTCGGCGCCCGGCCTCGACGCCGGATATCGCGTCCTCGACCACCGCGGCGCTCGCGGGCGAGACCCCCACTGCTGCGGCCGACTCCACGAACATCGCCGGGTCGGGTTTGCCGGGTAGCCCTCGCGCCTCGAGATCGGTGCCGTCGACGACCGCGTCGAAGAGCCCGTCGATTCCGGCCGTTCGAAGGATCGCGCGGCAGTTCTTACTCGAGGAAGCGACGGTCGTTCTCACGCCACGGCTGCGCAGCCGGCGGACGAAGGCGACGGTCGTCTCGTAGACGTCGACACCGACCTCCTCCAGCCGCTTGTTGAAGGTGACGTTCTTCTCGTTCCCCAGTCCGCACACCGTCTCGGTGCCCGGTTGGTCCGACGGCTCGCCCCGTGGCAGCGAGATCCCT
>QWHP01000410.1 GCA_021404985.1 Actinobacteria bacterium ATB1 | reverse complement strand
GGCTCGATGTCGACGTCGGGTGGCACCGCCCCGAGCGCCCGCGCGGCCTCGACCATGACGGCCACGTCCCAGGCCGTGTATCCGAGGAGGAACCTGATCATCATCTCGCGTTCCCGGTTGTCGAGACGCCCGACGATCCCGAAGTCCACGAGACCGAAGCGGCCTGCCCCGTCGACGAGGACGTTGCCGGCGTGCAGGTCGCCGTGGAACACCCCGTAGACGAGGGTGTGCTCGAGCACGCCCTGGATACCGAGGCGGAGCAGGCCGGCACCGTCGATTGTATCCCTGCCGAAGGTCTCGTGCGCATCAGTGTAGGGCACACCCTCGAGGCGCTCCATGACGAGGATCCGCTCGGTGACGAGTCCCGGAACCGGCCGCGGGCAACGGACGTAACCCATCTCGGCGTGTTCGGACACGAGCCCGATCTCGAGCATGTTCGCTGCTTCGATGCGGAAGTCGAGCTCCTCGAGGACGAGGTGCGCGAACAGGTCGACGAAGCCGGTCAGGTTCGCGGCCCGCACCGCCTCGTAGCGGGGCTCGAGGAACGCCGCGAGCAGGGCGAGGGCACGTAGCTCCGATTCGAAGCTGCGGCGCAGGCCGGGCCGGCGGACCTTGACGACGACGTCGCTGCCGTCCCGGAGCCGGGCATTGTGCACCTGGGCAATGGAGGCCGCGGCGAAAGGTGTGGCGTCGAAGCTCTCGAACACGTCCTCGACCGGTCCCCCGAGCTCGCGTGACAGCGTGCGCCACATGAGGTGCGTGGGTACCGGTGGGACGTCGTCCCGGCACCAGGCGAAGACCTCGACGAAGTCGTCCGGCAGGAGGCCGCGTGCGGTCGAGATGAACTGCCCGAGCTTTACTGCTGCAGGTCCGGCACGCCGGACGCTGCGCTCCAACCTCCGGTAGGCGGCCCCGGAGGGCGTGTGGTCGCGTTCTCCGTGGATCGCGACGCGCCATGCCACGCGGGCAAGATCCACGGTCGCCCACATCGTGGTCGCACCCAGCGCACGTCCGGCGAGGGACAGGAGACGTCCCAGGCCTCGCGGGTTCAGCGCCGGAGTGGCCAGGGCGCGGGCTCTGCGTGCGCTCTGACGCCGTGCATCGGGAAGCCTCACGAGCAACTCCCTGGCAGCGCTCTCGAGCCCGGGTCGCTCCGCCACCCAGGCCGACGACGACAGGAGCTCCAACGGTGGAGGCACGACGCTTGCGATTAGGTCTTCCATGCGACTCCCTCTCACGTCCGTGACACATACAGTCAGCCTTGACTGTAGCGCGCGCTGAGGTTGGCATGCTCGTCGGACGTGTAGTGTCCCGGATACCCGACGCCCCTGTAGGCCGACCCCAGGAGCCCCCGGTGCCCGGTATCGACGAGACGATCCCTTTCCGGCCGGTCCGAATCGCCGTGCTGACAGTGTCGGACTCGCGCTCCCTCGACGACGACGTGAGCGGTGCAACCCTGGTGGAGCGCGCAGAGACGGCCGGCCACCTGATCGTCGACCGCAAGCTCGTCAAGGACGACCGCGGAGACATCAGGTCGACCCTGGAAGGCTGGCTGGCGCGCCCCGACGTGGAGGTGATCCTGACCACCGGCGGAACCGGCGTGACGGGCCGTGACGTCACTCCCGAGGCGGTCTTGGACGTCGCCGACAAGGAGATCACAGGCTTCGGCGAGATGTTCCGCTGGCTGAGCATGCAACACATCGGAACTGCCACGATCCAGTCCCGCGCCCTGGGGGCCACAGCCCGCGGCAAGTACGTCTTCGCGCTGCCCGGGTCCCCGGGCGGATGCAGGGATGCATGGGACGAGATCCTGGTGCACCAACTCGACATCCGACACCAGCCCTGCAATTTCGCCGAGCTCCTACCGCGCCTCGACGAGACCTGACATGAGCCAGATGCCCCACGTGTTCGCCATAGACCCCGGCCGAGGGGACCTGAGAGCACAGTTGGAGTCCGCCCGAAGGGTCGCGGCGCTCCTCGGCGCGCAGCGCTGGGAGGCGGTCGTGGTCGTGCCCAGCGGCTTCGATCCGGGAAGGCGTGCTGCGGCCAAGGTCGAGGTCGAGTCGAGCGGCGTCCGCGTTCACCGAGTCGTCGGGCAGGCCGTTGCCTGTGTTGTTGCGCGCTCCGCAGCACGGCCCGGCCACAGGCGATTCCTGGTGGTCGATTTCGTCCCGGACGCCGTCGACGTGAGCGTCGTCGATGCCGGCAGCGACATAGTCGAGGTGCACACGACGGTCTCCGGACCGGACGACGACCTCGCGGACCTCCTCGTGCACGCCCTCGTGTCGGCACGCTCGGATGCTGTCGAGATCGACGAGGTCCTCGTCGTCGGCGAGAACCGTCGCCCCTCGGGCCCGGCCCGCGACCTCCCCCGGTTCCTCGACTTGGAAGTCGATCCGGTCGTCTCCGGTCCCGAGACACGGCTGGCGGGTGCAGCGCTCCTCGCCGGTTCCTGGTCCGGTCACAGGCCGGTGCCTCTTCTGTTCGAGGCGCTCCCCGTGGCCGTATGCCTGGTGGGAGAGGACGGCAGGGCGCCCGTACCCGTGCTGTCTCACGGAACTCCCCTCCCGGCAAGACGCAGAATGCCGATTCGAAGTGACGCGGCCGGGTCTGCCGCTGTGCGAGCGGTACGTCCCGTCCGAGGAGGTGCTCCGATCGCGTGGGACCTCGTCGCCGTCGAACTGCCCGACTCGCCGGCTGCGGCCGTCACCGTGGATGTCGACGAGAGCGGGTGCCTCGGCATCCGAGTGTCGAAGGAGACAGACGGTGGCAGCCACTGACTACTACGAGGTCCTCGGCATCCCGCGGAACGCGGACCAGAAGGCGATCCAGCGCGCGTACCGCAAGCTCGCCCGGCAACTCCACCCCGACATGAACAGAGACCCCGACGCGGAGGAGCGCTTCAAGAAGGTCAACGAGGCCAACGAGGTCTTGTC
>QWHP01000409.1 GCA_021404985.1 Actinobacteria bacterium ATB1 | reverse complement strand
ATCGACGTCGCCGAGCCCACCGTGTTCGTCCCCGCCGAGGAGGACAGATGAGCATCAGCTACACGTTCGACGGGGCGGTCGCCCACCTACGGATGGACGACGGCAAGGCAAACACCATCAAGCCCGAATTCCTCGACGGCTTCTACGACGCGATGGATTCCGCCGAGCGAGACGAGGCCAAGGCCCTCGTGATCTGGGGTCGTGAAGGCATGTTCTGCGCGGGATTCGATCTGAAGGCCCTCGACCTTCCCGATCCGGAGGAAGTCGCTGCGATCCTCCAGCGCGCCGGCAGGTTCATCCTGGACCTCTGGAACGCGCCCTTCCCGACCGTCGCTGCCGTCACCGGACACGCTGTCGCGGGAGGTGCCCTGATAGCCATGGCCTGCGATCACCGTGTGGGGGTGTCGGGCAAGTTCAAGGTCGGCATCAACGAGACACGCCTGGGGCTCACCATGCCGTCCTGGGGAATCGTCGTCGCCGAGAGCGCCGTGCCCAACGAGCGCATAGGCGAGGTCCTCCTGATGGGCAACATGTACGACCCGGCGGGCGCAGTGGATGCCGGGATCCTGCACCGCGTGGTCGACACGCCCGGCGATCTCGAGACCGCGGCGGCGGAGTTCACCTCCCAGTGCCTCGAGATCCCAACGAAGGCGTACGGCGTCGTGAAGCGCCGCCAACACCGGCCCGCAACGGAACATGCGCTGGCGCTCAACGCGTCCGAGGTGGGAGGTGACTTCCTGAAGGCGGTCGCCGGATGAACCTCCGATCCGACATCGCGATCGTCCCGAGGGAGCGATCGGCGACCCCGCGGGGGACCGTTACGGTCTTCGACACCGTCCTCAACGCGCAGGTGGTGGGTGATAGCCGGCCCGAACGGGGGCTACATAGCGGCGCTGATCGCCAACGCAGCGAGCGAGGCGCAGGGGGACGAGAGCCGCGTGCCCCGCTCCCTCACCGTCCACTACCTCGAGCGGCCACTCGAGGGTGAGGCGTGTGTGACGGCGACGGTCGAGAGGACCGGCCGGAGCACGACGTTCACGTCCGTCCGGCTCGAGCAGGAAGGACGCCTCAAGGCAAGCGGTCTCGTCGTGCTCGCGTCGGGCCGCACGGACACCATCGAGTTCCAGGACGTCTCGATGCCCAAGGTCCCGCAGCCCGAGGACTGCCCGGGGCTGCCCGAGATCGCAGGTCCGTCGGGTGATGCGATCCCGATCGCCGCCCGCTACGAGATGCGCCCCGCCCTGGGCCAGGCGCCCTTCTCCCAAGCGGGGGACCAGGCTGTGATGGGAGCGTGGATCCGGCTCGCGGAGCCGCAGGTACCCGACTCCTTCTCGGTCATCGCGATCACCGACTCCATGCCTCCGGCAGTCATGGCCCGCCGCAACGAGGGCTTCCTGGTCCTCGGTGTCCCGACCGTCGACCTCACGGTCCATCTGCACGAGCCGCTCCCGCTGCCCGGCGCCTCTCCCCAGGACTGGTGCCTCGCCGTCTTCCGCACGAAGAAGGCGCGCTCAGGTCTCCTCGACGAGGACGGTGAGATCTGGAGCCGGGACGGATTGCTGCTCGCACAGTCCCGCCAGCATGCGCTACCGCTCTGACGGTCGATGAGGCCATGCCGGTGGGGGCGAGAGGACTTCGAGGCGGAATTGTGGTCCCCGAAAGTGGTATGCCGGCCACGGCTCGCAGGGTTGTCGCAGGAATCCGCAACTCCGGCAGCGAAACGCGTTCCCCACGAGAGGGCCACGAACAGAGGGTCGGCTGGGGTCAGCCACCGGCCACTTCGGCGTGGGGTGCGCGAAGCTGCCGGTCTGGACCAATATCGGGGGCGGCAAAGGAGCCGCCCCCGATGCGCGTGACCCGACGAGATGGTCGTGGCTGAACTCGAGCTCTACACCTACTGCCCCTTCTGCGCCTCCCCGCTGGTCGCCGTCGAACAGGAGGGAACGGTCCGACCGACCTGTTCGGCCGGGCACTTCCGCCAGTACGGGAATCCGGCGCCTGCGGCGAACGGGATCGTCCAGTCCGGCACCGACCTCCTCCTCGTGCGGCGTGCGAGAGAGCCCTTCGCCGGCCTCTGGGCGTTGCCGGGTGGCTTCGTGGAGTGGGACGAGGATCCGGCAGAGACGGCGGTCCGTGAAGTCCTCGAGGAAACCGGTCTCGCAGTCGGGATCACCGGGTTGCCCCTCCTGCTGCTCGACCGAGGTGACCCACGCGGCAACACCCTGTCAGCCAACTACCCGGCCGAGCTCGTCGACCCGCGGCAGAACGAACCGCATCCCGGCGACGACGCGGACGACGCGCGCTGGTGGCCGGTCGCGAACCTTCCGCCTCTGGCGTTCGAGAACCACGTCCGTGCGCTCGGATACATGGGGATCGAGGCCGCCGCAGCCGTCCCGGCCGACCCCAAAGCTAAGAACTCACCCGCACCTGCCGATCAGTAGGCCACGGCCGCTCTCGAGGATGGTGGGGTTCGGCCGCGCAAAGGCCGCCCATGCGGGGGAGATGGTGAACGTCCAGTGCGAGCTCGTCGTCAAGGCGCTCAGGGACGAGCAACGGGAACTCACGAGGCTGGGCTACGACCTCGAGGTGCAGAGGCTCGTGATCGACGCCTCCCGCTGGGATCTCATGGCCCAGGCAGGTCGCGACATCGAGCACGCGCTCACGAGCCTCCGCCGCGCCGACCTCGCGCGGGCGGTGACGGTCGCCGCAGCACACGCCCAACTGACCTCGGAGCTCGAGCCGCTCGGGGTCTCGGCAGGTTCGTTTCCCACACTCGGCCAGATCGCATCCGCTGCCCCGGCAGGTGACGCGGGGCTCCTTCTCGATCTCGGGGCGCAGCTCGAGCGACTCCTCGCCAAGGTGGTTGCGCTGGCAGCCTTGCATTCCGAAGTCGGCGGCGAGGTTCTCCAGAGCAGCGCCGAGACCCGTCTGGAACGGCGTCTCGAGCTCTTCCTCGAGAGCGTCGCAGTGCCCGACACTCCCGCCGAGCTCCTCGACGCGCTCGAGGAGGCTGTGTCGGAGGACGATCCGTCCGTGGCGGATGCGCTCCTGCAATTGCGTCTGCAGAGCGTCAGCTTCGAGGCAGCGGTGGGGCTCCTCCGCAGTGTCGGATGCACTCCCCTGTTGGACTTCCTCCGGGAGGACCACGTCCTCGCCCCACCCGAAGTGGAGCTCTGAGGGGGATTGCGCCCTCAGTCCCGATAGGGAGGGCGGAGCCCCTCGAACATGGGGAAGTGGCGGACGTTGGACGTTGCCAGCGGGAGTCCCGAGAGATCCGACGTGGCGGCGATGACGAGATCCGTCGTCGCGAGCGTGTGGTTGCGCCGCCACGCACGACCCAGTTCCCCGGCCCTGCGCGAGATCAACTCGTCGATGGGGCGCCAGACAAGGGTGTTCATGAGGCGCTCTGCCGGGCCGCGCTCGTCGGTGCGGAGACCTCGCATCACTTCAACGCGGGTGATCTCCGAGCAGAGGGGCACGCCGTCGAGTCGCTCGAGGAACTCCACTGCGGGGGAGTGTCCTCAGAGGACGTCGATCAGCACTGTGGTGTCGAGCACGACCATCAGGCGCGCCGCCGTTTCTCCAGCTCGGCTTCGCGCATGGATTCGGCTTCGCGCAAGTCCTCCAGGTATCCGGCGTCGAGTCGCGGTACGGAACCGACCGCTGCCCGCACGGCTCGCCGGAACTCCTCCAGGTTGGACTCGGTGCGCCCGGCCAGGTAGGCGTCGACCGCCTTGCGGATGACGGCTGACCTCGTGATCCCTTCTGCGTGCGCCCGCCTCGACAGGAGGGCATCCTGGCCTTCGTCCAGGTAGATCTGAGTGCGCCGCATGATGTACGCAGCATACATCGTGCTCCGCTGCAACTGGACGTAGCGGGTGACGCCACCAACGATTCCCGCGGTCGGTTGTGGTGCTCAGTCCACCGACGTCGTCTCCGGCAGGGCCGGCTAGGGCTCGACCGTCCGCTTCTCGGCGGCGACCTCGGCCTCGTAGGCAGCGAGGTCGAGGGTCTCGTCGTCTCCGGCCGGCCCAGTCAAGCCGGTACCGGGCTGGAGCTCGACACCGACACCGGCTGCGATTCCGTGGGCGATCGTCCGCGCGACGCGACGTACGAACCCGAGGCGTACCGACCGGAGGCGTTCGAACCCCAGGGGGCCGGTCTCACAGACCAGCCCGCTGATCGACACGTTCCCCACGACGGGGAGCTCACGGCCGAAGGCCGCTCCGGGAGCCAGGGGGCCCTTGCGCACCGAGATCCCACCGACCGGACTCCCGAGAGCAGCATCGACAGCGATCGTGAAACCCGTGATCTCGGGGACGATCTCGATCATGTTCGCCGCGTGGACCGGTGAGTCCAACGTCCCGTAGACGTTCACCTTGCCCATCCCGAGCAGGTACTCGCCGACGAGCGGGCCGAGGCAGTCGCCGGTCGTCCGGTCCGATCCTATGGCCAGGACGTTCACCGGATACTCGGGGCAGGGGCCGATCATGCCGCGGAGTTCGGCGGCGACACGCTCGACCGAGTCTGGCCGGTCGAAGCTCACGACCGTGGCCTCCTGGCGATGGGAAGAGGACGCGGTCTCGTCGTTCGGTGAAAGCGGAAGAATCACGTGTCGAGGCGCTCTAGGTGGCTGGTGTGAAACGGCCGAAGGTCGCCCATGCCGGCTACCGTACGGGGGTTTGGGGGGTAGCTGCCCGTCGCAACGAGTTCGTGACCAGCACGTTCACACCGACAGCAAAGGGCAGCGAACCCCCAACTTCAAACG
>QWHP01000408.1 GCA_021404985.1 Actinobacteria bacterium ATB1 | reverse complement strand
CTTCGTCGGTGGCGAGGATCCCAAGGCAGGACAGATCCGGCCCTGACCCTTCGGTCGAGGCACTGCGCTCGGACGCGCTGCCCGCCCTGGGGTGAGGGGAGGCGGAGGAGACTCGCCTGGGATCCCCTGCTTCTTGTTCGAGTAGCGTCCGGGGAACCGATGTGGCTCCGGGAACGTCGGGCCAGTATACGTAGTCCTCGACGGAGGTGTCGACGAGATGGAACGCAAGCTCTGGACCCCGGGTGGGGACGTCAGGGTCGGGGGCGCCGGCGCCGGTCCCGGCCCAGGGGAGACGTCCGGTCCCGAATCGGAGGGGTTCGCCGGCGGGGAGGCCGATCTGCCTCCAGATCTGACCGAGGAACAGGTCCAGGAGATCCGCCAGGCGCTCGAGCAGTTACGCCGCATCCCTGTGGCCGACCTCCTGCTCAACCAGATCAACACGCTCACGCAGGTTGCCCAACTCCACCTGGTGCCCGGAGAGCTCGACCAGGCACGCCTCGCGATCGACTCGATCCGGGTACTCGTGGATGGGGTCGGTGACCGCCTCAAACATTTGAAGCCACAGCTCGAAGAGCTCCTGAGCCAGCTCCAGCTCGCCTACGTACAGGCCGCCAGTGCCTCCAAGGGCGGCGGCGATGGGGGCGAGACAGCGGGCACGCTCAGAGAGTCCTGAGGAACGCGTGGAACAACTACACCGGGGGGCCCCTGAAGCAACACCTTTCGAGCTCTTCCGCCGCGCACTCGTCGGATTCGGACTCCTCGCCTACGCGCTCGCCGTCTGGTTGACCCTCGCCGCGTACAAGCGCAAGTGGGTGAGCCGCGGTCTCCTTCGTTGGGTCTCGAGAGGCTTCGGAAGGACGTTCGTCCGCGCCGCCGAACGCGAGAAGGCCGGCCTGATCAAGGTCGGCCAGCTCGGCAGCCTCCGCTCGGACCTGATCCCGTCAGAGATCACGGACGAGCTGAGCAAGCTCCAGGACAGGGTTGCGCCGCATTCCTACGACGAGATTCGCCTTCAGATCGAACACGAGCTCGGCCTCCCGGCCGAGGAGGTCTTCGCCGAGTTCGACACCGAGGCGATAGCGGCGGCAAGCCTCGGGCAAGTGCACAGGGCGATTCTCAAGGATGGGCGCGAGGTCGCAGTGAAGGTCCAGTACCCGGGGATCGAGAAGGCCGTAGCCGTCGACATGGCAGTCACGCGGGTGGGGTTGTTCGTCTTCAACTTCCTCGCAGTCGCGGACACCCGCCGGATCTACGACGAGCTCCTCGAAGCAATCCGCGGCGAGATGGACTACATACGCGAGGGCGAGGTCGCCGAGGAGGTGGACCACAACCTCCGGCAGGCCGCCGAGCTCGCGGACACGTACGTGATCCCGGATATCATCTGGGAGCACACGACGCGCCGGGTCCTCACGATGGAGTTCCTCCATGGGACGAAGATCAACGACGTCGCGACGTTGCGCGACAAGGGATTCGACATCGAAGAGATCTCGGCAAGGACAGCCAAGATCTTCCTGCGCCAGATCTTCAAGGACGGGCTCTTCCACGCAGATCCCCATCCGGGCAACCTCTTCGTGGACAGGGAGGGACGCATCGTCCTACTCGACTTCGGCATGAACAAACGTCTCGAACCCCACATCAGGAATGCCATTCGCCGGAACCTCGTCGCCACGATCACGATGGACGTGGACGCCTACGCCGAAACGCTCGTTGAGGCCGGGTTCGTGGACCGCACCGACATCCAGAAGGTCAAGGAGCTCGCCGCGATCCAGTTCGACCCGCGCTTCTTCAACCTCTCGGCCAAGGAGTCTGCGCGCATGGACTTCCAGGCGTATTTCTCGGAGACACGCGAGAAGATGCGGTCGATCAAGTCATTCCAGCTCCCGAACGGAGTCGTCATGTGGGGCCGGTCCCTGGGCCTGTTGATGGCTCTGTGCGGCGAGCTCAGCCCGGACACACGACCCAACGACGTGGTCGGACCCTACGTCCTCGAGTTCCTGCAAGGCTGAGCGCAGGTCAGCTCGGACAGACGACCCCGCCCGGCACGTCTATGTGGACCGCCATGTCGGTCACTGCGTCCGTGGGCAGACCGAGCAGCAAGTCGACGAAGAGGTCGCCCGTCCTGGGCACCTGCGCCACACCCACGAGGCGAAGATCACCCCAGGAGTTGCGCGGCGAACCGCTGATGGTCGTGAAGCTGCCCGTCGACGTGCCGGTCGTGAGCTGGGTCACCACGGTCATGGGAGATGACCTGTAGGTGCCGAACACGGGCTGGAAACGCGCGTCGAAGCCGAGCCCCACGCTCCCCGAACAGGCGTCGAAGGTGCCCTGCATCTCATTGGGCGTTATCTCGACACGGGCGAACGTGAAGGGCGGGACCATGAGCAACGGCGGCACGTTCAGACTCGACATCGGGATCGCGACGTCGTAGGTTCCCGATCCTGACGGGGTGAAGACCAGGTCTCCTCCCGAGCCGAAGCCGTCGTAGGGGAACCACGGAAAACTCCTGCCGATCCGCAGCCGGCTCGACGGCCGGACCTCCATGTATCCGGTGTCCGATGGCGAGCCGCCGGAGGGGCAAGTCGGGAACCCGCCCACAACGTGCAGGTGTACGGGCAGTTCTGCCGTCGCCGGCGCAGGCAGGCCGAGAATGCCGTCCACGAGCACGTTCCCGGTCTCGGGCACCTCCGCTATCCCCGCGATCCGCCCGTATCCGAGGGCGTCGAACGGTTCTCCCTCGACGCTTCGGCCGGCAACCGTCATGCTTCCCGTCGTGAGGGGCGTCACGACGGACATCGGAGTCAGGCGGATCGAACCCAGGCGGGGGACGAACTCGGCGTCAAAGTCGAGGGACATCGCACCTGTGCAGACGTCGAGCTCGCCGACGAGCTCGCTGGGTCGGATCTCCACTTCCAGCGGCAGCGCCGGGAAGGGAGCGACCATCTCGAGTGGGGGTATGT
>QWHP01000407.1 GCA_021404985.1 Actinobacteria bacterium ATB1 | reverse complement strand
CGCCGAGATGGCCTCGCGCGGCCTGCTCGTCCGGCGCCCGGACGGTGCCCCGCTGCTGTTCGACTGGTGGATGGGCAGGGGTTCCGCTGTCGACTTCACGAACAACGAGGCTGCCGAGTTCTGGAAGGACCTCGCCGTCCCGACGATCGGACTGGGTCTCGACGGGCTCGTCCTCGACGGCGAGGAGGGCTTCTACCTAGGTGAGGACGCTCGCCTCTCCGACGGCCGTACCGGCGAGGCAGCAGCCTGGGGCCTCATTCCCCTGTACAGGGAGACGATGCTCGACGCACTCGCCGAGGCAGGGGTCGAAGAACCGGTCGTGATGGGCCGTTCGGCCACGCAGGGTGCCCAGTCACAGGGCCTGACCTGGCCGGGTGACCAGTGGTCGAGCCCGTACGGCATGCGTGAGGTCGTGACGAGCGGGATCACCTCGGGCGCCGGGGGCTTCAGCAACTGGACGCACGACGTCGGCGGATACTTCGGCCGCCCACCCACACTGGCCGACATCGTGAAGCGGCTGCTGACAGAGCCCGACGTCGGCATCGAGGACCTCGTGACCGGGTTCCCTCCGACGAAGCACACGCTGGTCCGCTGGGCCGGTCTCGGGGCGTTCTCGCCCACCTTCCACCTGCACTCGATCTCTCGCGTGGAACCGTGGAACCCCGAGGTCTACGACTCCGAGACGCTCGAGATCGTCCGTGCGTTCGCCCTCCTGCACGAGCAGCTCGTCCCCTACATACGGGCGATGTCGCTCGAGGCCAACGCCACCGGGCTGCCCATCGTGAGAGGTCTGTTCTTCTCGGCCCCGCAGGACGAGCGCTCCTGGAGGACTTCGGACGCATACATGTTCGGCGACGCCTTCTGGGTCGCGCCCATGCTCGTCCCCACGGCGACGGAGCGCCGCGTCTGGCTGCCCGAGGGTGAATGGCTCGACTACTGGACGGGGGCCCTTCTCGAGGGCGGGGCAGAGGTGACCGTCGACGCCCCCTTGGAGCGCATTCCGGTGTTCGTGAAGGCAGGATCCATCGTGCCCACCTATCCGCCTGACGTCACCACTCTCGGGGACGGAAACGCGGACCCGCGGGCGGTCGGCCCGGCGGGACGGCTCGACCTGCGCGTCTGGGCCTGGGGGTCCGAGACAGATTCGTCCTTCACACTGGCGGACGGGTCGACGATCGAGGCGACCCCCGGACATCTCGAGTGGACAGGAACCCCGGCGTCGAGCCTCCTCGTCCGCATGCCACTCGACTCTGCTCCAACCGGGGTCGTGACCGGCGCCGGCGCGGTGGAGCCGGCGTCGAGCCGGGCAGAGGTCGAGACTGCGCGGACGGGCTGGTTCTGGGACTCAGAAACGGACGAGCTCTGGGTAGGGGTCCCCGAGGGGGCCCATTCCCTGACGGCCGGTTGACCGGGACAGGTGCGTGGAGGGGAGTGGTCCGCTCGGCGCGTCGGAATCGGGACCGTGATGGCTACTTCTTGATCGCCGCCGTGTAGATCCAGAGGACGATGACCGCCCCGATGACGGTCCCGACGAGGCCGGAAGGGTGGATCCTGAAACCGTTACCAGACACGAGGTTCCCGATCAGGCCCCCGACGAAGGATCCGGCGACACCGGCGAGGAGGAGCTCACCCCAGGACAGGTCGTCGCGCTGGCGCGCGACGAGCAGCTTCGCGATCCAGCCGGCGAACATGCCGAGCAGAATGATGTACAGGATGAGCCACACGGTCTCTTCTCCGACCTCACGGTGTTCGTGTCTCACGCCTCCCCGTCACGGCGCACCGGGGGCGGGACACATGGAGCATAGGGGCCGGAGCTCTCCCGGATGGAGGACCTGATGCAGGACCTGATGCAGGTGATGCCGCCCACCCCGCGCCGACTACGCTCTGTCGGTCGACGGCCTCCGTCCTGCCCCCATCGTCTAGCGGCCTAGGACGCCAGCCTTTCAAGCTGGTAGCACGGGTTCGAATCCCGTTGGGGGCGCGCGGTCGAGCCCTTCAGCGTGGCACTCTCCCGCATGTCACGCCGCCGGCGTGACGCCACCCGCATGCCGCGGCAGCCGGCGTGACGCCAGCCGCATGTCACGCCGCCGGCGTGACGCCAGCCGCATGGCGCGCCGATACCCACCCCAGCGACAAATCCACGCGCCAAGAACGTCCACACCACCCGCATGGCGCGCCGATACCCACCCCACCAACAAATCCACGCGCCAAGACCCCCACACCACCCGCATGGCGCGCCGATACCCACCCCAGCGACAAATCCACGCGCCAAGACCCCCACACCGGCCGCGCCGGCCGGCTGCGTGAGCACCGGGGTTTGGCACCTTCGGCTCAGAGTTCGTGTGGGGGGAGCAACTCCTTGGCCGGACCGGAGATCCGGGGGTCCGGAAAGCCGACCACGGCCTCGTCCTTGCCCTCGTACGGGAGCTGAGAGAGGACGTGACGGATCGCGTTTATCCGGCCCGTGCGTTTGTCGTTCGTGTTCACGACCGTCCAGGGGGCCCAGGACGTGTCGGCCATCGCAAACATCGCGTCCCGGGCCTTCGTGTATTCGTCCCACTTCTCCTGGGCGGCCCCGTCGATCGGGCTCAGCTTCCACGTCTTCAGCGGGTCGTGGCGGCGCGACTCAAGCCTCTTCCTCTGCTCGGACTTGTTGATGGCCAGCCAGAGCTTGAAGAGGATTATCCCCGACTCGGTCAGTGCGCGCTCGAAATCGGGTACCTGGCGAAGGAAGAGCGCGAGCTGGTCGACGTTGCAGAACCCCATGACCCGCTCGACACCCGCCCGGTTGTACCAGGAGCGGTCGAAGCACACGATCTCGCCTGCCGTCGGCATGTGGGCGACGTACCGCTGGAAGTACCACTGGCCCGCCTCGGTCTCGTTCGGCTTGGCCAGGGCGACATGGCGGGCACTGCGAGGGTTGAGGTGCTCGAGAAACCGCTTGATCGTGCCGCCCTT
>QWHP01000008.1 GCA_021404985.1 Actinobacteria bacterium ATB1 | reverse complement strand
AGATCGTGGGATACAGCGGGTTCCGTTCCCTCGCCAGGCGGTACTGGAAGACGGGCGCGGGTGAGGTGCTCAGGTCCCTCTCGAAGCACGCGTTCGTACGTGCGCTGCAGCGCCTGGTTCCGGAGGTCGAGGTCTCGGACCTGATGCGAGTCCCGGCGGGCATCCGTGCGCAGGCGCTGGCACCCGATGGGGGACTCGTCGACGACTTCGCGATCGAGATCGACGGTCCTGTGGTGGACGTCCTGAACGCCCCGTCCCCGGCGGCGACGGCGTCTCTGCTGATCGGCGACCACGTGGCCGGGATCGTCCAGGACCGCATGGCAGCCTGAGCAAACCGAGGTGCAAGTGGACACTGCCGACATCGAGTGGTGGCAGACCGCACTCTCACTCAGCCTCGTGCTCCTCGCCGTCGCCCTGTCGGCGAGAGGAGGGCTCGGCCTCGAGCGGTCGATCGTCTGGGCGTCCGTTCGTGCGGCTGTGCAACTCGCCGTAGTCGGGGTCCTTCTCACGTTCGTGTTCGATTCGCGTTTCTCGATCTGGTTCGCCGTGCTGTGGTGCGTCGTCATGGTCGTGTTCGCGGCCGGTGTCGTCCATCGCCGGGCTCCGGAGGTCCCCGGTGGGCTGTTCGGACCCGCCCTGTGGGCCTTCGGCACTTCGGCTCTCGTAGCGGTGGCGATCCTGTTCGGTTTCCGGATCTTCCCCTGGGACGCCCGGGCACTCATCCCCCTCGTCGGCATGGTGGTGGGGAACTCGATGACGGCCTCGGTGGTCGCGGCTCGGCGAACGGTGGAGGGCTTCGTCGAGGGGCGGGGTCAGGTGGAGGCGATGCTCGCCCTCGGGTTCGTTCCATCCGGTGCCGCACGTCCGACGATACGGTCGGCGCTGCGGACGGCCCTCATCCCACAGATCGAGAGCACGAAGAGCGTCGGACTCGTGTTCCTTCCGGGGGCGATTACGGGCCTCATCCTCGCCGGCGTCGACCCCGTCCTCGCGGTTCAGGTGCAGCTCGCGGTCATGTATCTGGTCCTCGGTTAGGCGGCGACGACGACCACGGTGATCGCCTACGGGCTCAGGGGACGCTTCTTCTCGCCGGATCAGCGCCTCGTGCTTCCAGAACCCCGGGCGGGGGGCAGCTGACCTACTTCGCTGTCATCCTTGCCCGAGAAGCGGGGTCAGGCGTACCCAGGTGCGTTTCGAACAGGCGGGGCAGCGCATCCAGTGGGAGTTGCGCAGGACGGGTACCCATGCCCAGATGGGGAAGTGTGCGCGCGCGGCTTCGAGCAGTGTCATCCGGGTCGTGGTCGCGCACGATGAACATTCGGCACGGATGTGACCGTGCCCACCCGCTGCTTCGCGATCGGAGGGTCTCCGTGGCTGTCTGGCGGTCGCCCTCGGTGCCTGGGAGAAGAAGACCTGACGGCCGAGGGGGTCGTCCTCGCGCTGACCGGTACGGACCTGCGTCGGGGACGGGGGCTGCGCCGGGGATGCGGGTGGACTGACCCTCTTTGCCGTCCTGCGCTCGCGCTCGGTCATTGTGTCGCCTCCCCTCAAGTCCTCGGTGCCGGACCTACCGGTGCGGGCTCGGGCTCACGCGTGAGGTCGAGATCCACATCCGCCTGGGGCGCCTGATCGTCCTGGCCGGCCTGCGTTTCGCCACGCTCGCCCGTCGTTGCCTCGGAAGCCAAGGCACCCGGCGACGTCTCGGTTTCTGCTTCGGCGTCAGGACCCCAGTCGCGCAGGATCCGGGCGATCTCGCGGTAGGCCTCCGCGCCGGGGACCTTGGGTGCACGCTGGAAGATGGTCTCGCCCGCCGCCGGTGCCTCGGCGAAGCGGACGCTCTTGCGGACGGGAGGGCCGATCACCTCGAGCCCGAACGATTCGGTCACGTTCGTGAGGACCTGGCGTCCGAGGTTCGTGCGCGGGTCGAACATGGTGGCGACGACTCCGCGCAGCCGGAGGTGTGGATTGGTGAAGGAGCGCACGTCCTCGATGGTCTCGAGGAGGTGGTTCATCCCGCGAAGGCTGAGCATCTCGCACTGCAGCGGGACTATCACCTCGTCGGCGGCAGTGAGCGCGTTGATCGTGAGGATCCCCAGGGAGGGGGGGCAGTCGAGGAGGACGACGTCGTAGGCGTCCTCCACGGTCCGCAGGGCGCGGCCGAGGGCGAACTCGCGCCCCGTCTTGGTGAGGAGGTAGGCCTCGCTGCCCGCGAGGTCGATCGTCGCCGCCGCGATGTGACAGCCGTGTGCCTCCCAGAGGACGTCGGTCATGGACGCGCGGCCGACGAGTACGTCGTGGAGGGAGACATCGAGATCCTCAGGGTCGATGCCCATCGAGTAGGTAAGCGCGGCCTGCGGGTCGCAGTCCACGAGCAGGACCCTGTCCCCCTCGGAGGCCCAGACCGTGCCGAGAGAGATCGTGGTTGTGGTCTTGGCTACTCCGCCCTTCTGGTTCGCCAGAGCGATGACCGGCATCGCGACACTCTAGCCCGCCCCCTCTCGCAGACACGTGGGCGGCCGCGTGCGTTTGTCCGCCGCGCAAGTGGGGTCGCCCCTGTACGTGGGCGGATTGAGAGGCTCGTGTCCGCAATCGGGGCCCGGAACCACTGTCGCCCCTGTACGTGGGTGGATTGAGGTACCACATAGATGTTTGGATCTGCCCACGTGGAGGAGCGCGCCATGCGAACTGTTGCCGTGGACTCCGGAGGGACCTTCACGGACGTGGTGGCCTTCGACGATGGCGAGGGCATTCTCGTCTCCAAGGTGCCTTCCACGCCGGAGGATCCTGCCGTCGCGACGAGCGACGGCTTCCGGCGCGTGGCGCGAGGGACGGGAATCGGAGAGCTGCGCCACGGCACGACGGTTGCGACGAACGCACTCCTCGAGCGCAAGGGCGCGGCGACGGCGCTGCTGACGACTGCCGGATTCGAGGATGTCCTCGAGATCGCGAGGCAGCGCCGGCCCGATCCCTACGACCAGTTTGCCCAACGGCCTGACCCGCTGGTGCCGCGACAACTCAGGTTCGGGGTTCCCGAGCGCGTCGATCACGTCGGCGCGATCCTGCATCCCCTCGACGAGGAGGCACTTGCCCGCATCGTCGACGAGGTCGCAGCGTCGGGTAGCCGGTCCGTCGCGGTCGTTCTGCTCCACTCCTACGTCGAGGACGCGCACGAGAGACGGATCGCGCAACATCTGGCGCGGCGAGGGTTCGACTCGGTCTTCGTCTCCTCGGAGGTCTGCCCAGAGTTCAGGGAGTACGAGCGGACCTCGACGACGGTGCTGTACGCCTACCTGGCTCCCGGTCTCGCCGGTTACCTCGGGCGTCTCGATTCCGACCCCGACCTGCCGGACCCCGTGCTCGTCATGCGATCTGCCGGCGGCCTCGGCCGTGCCGCGGACCTCGCACGTCGCCCCGGTGACGCACTCCTCTCGGGACCGGCCGCGGGGGTCCTTGCCGCAGCCGCCGTCGCGTCCGCTGCAGGCCAGCCCGACGCCATCTCCTTCGACATGGGCGGCACGTCGACGGATGTCTGCCTCATCGAGGCTGGAACCCCGGCAGCCCGTGGCCGGACCGAGGTCGGGGGCCTTCCGTGCCTCTCCCCATCCCTGGCCGTGCACACCGTCGGGGCGGGAGGGGGAAGCATCGCACGACTCGACCCGGCGGGCGCTCTGCTCGTCGGCCCGGACTCGGCCGGGGCGGTGCCCGGCCCGGCCTGCTACGCCCGAGGCGGCACCGAGCCGACCGTGACGGATGCCAACGCCGCCCTGGGTCGCGTGCGAACCCTCGCGGCGGGCAGCATCCGCCTCGACCTCGACTCCGCCCGGACGGCACTCGATCGTCTCGGGCCCGGCGCGGCCGAGGCTGTCATCGACGTCGTGGAGGCGAACATGGAGCAGGCGCTGCGTGCGGTCACCGTTCACCGCGGGGTCGACCCGGCCGAACTGGCTCTTGTCGCGTTCGGCGGCGCAGGTGGACTTCACGCTGCTGCCCTGTGCAGGACGATCGGCGCGCGGGTCGCGCTGGTACCGCCCTGCGCAGGTGTGCTTTCCGCGCTCGGGCTCCTCACGGCGCCGGTTCGGGCGGACCGCGCCAGGACCCACCGGATCGGGGTCGAGGGCTTCACGGCCGACCTCCTGACACCTCTCGCCCACGAGGCAGCGAGGGAGGTGGACTGGGCCGGGCAACCGGTCCTGGCTCTGTCGGTCGACTGCAGGTATGGCGGGCAGAGCCACGAGATTCGCGTTCGGGTGGACCCACGGGACACGCCGGAGGAGCTCGCCGAGCGTTTCCACCGGAGTCACGAACGCCTGAACGGCTACCGGCGCGACGGAGCGTCGATCGAGATCGTCACCTTGCGGGCCGGAGCGGAGGTGCAGGCGCCCTCGTCGCCACTGGAGGTGCTGCGCGCAGCGGCCCGGTCTCTTCCCGCCCGGCTGCCGGAAGAGGTGGTCGAGGGGCCCCATCTCGTGGAGGAGGCCGAGTCCTGTACCTGGATCCCCCCCGGGTTCAGTGCGAGTACTGACGAGATCGGCAACATCGTGATCCAACCCCCGGGAACGGAGGGATGAGCATGGGGGACGAACCGACTGCCCGTGAAGCAGCCCTGCTCGAGATCTGGCAGTGTCGACTGGCAGGGCTGTGCGGCGAGATGGGCGAGACTCTCTCGCGCGCCGCGTACTCGCCCAACATCAAGGAACGTGAGGACTTCTCCTGCGCCGTGTTCGACCGCAGGGGCGAGCTGGTCGCCCAGGCCGAGCACATACCCGTGCACCTCGGGTCCATGCACGCCTCCGTTCGGGCGGCGATCGAGGCGGTGGCGGCCCGCGGCGGGCTCGGTCCCGGCGATCAGGTGCTGGCCAACGACCCCTTCGACGGTGGAACCCACCTCAACGACGTCACGTTCGTGTCGGCGGCCTACGACGGGGACGGACGTCATCTCGGTTACGTGGCCAATCGGGCGCACCATGCCGATGTCGGTGGTGCGCAACCGGGCAGCCTCACGCTCGACGCCGTCGACGCCACGGCCGAGGGCCTGCGAATCCCTCCCCTGGTGGCGGTCCGCGGCGGAGAGTGGAACGCAGACATCCGCACCCTCATCGTCGCGAACACGCGGACCCCGTCAGAGCGGGCCGGGGATCTCGACGCTCAGCGTGGCGCGAACGAGGTCGGTGTCCGAAGGCTCCGCGATCTCGCGGGACGCCATGGGGTGGACGCCCTCCTCGGGGCGATGGTGGCCGTGAACGACTACGGCGAGCGCCGCATGCGCGCGGCGCTCACGTTTGGTGCCGGGTCCGTCGACGGGGACACCGGCTCTGATCGACCGAGGAGCGCTGCCTTCCGGGACTTTCTCGAGGACGCCGAGGGCCGGGAGGTCGCCATCTCCGTCGATGTGAGAATCACCGGTGGGACGTTGATCGCCGACTTCACGGGGACGGAACCTGCACGGGCCGGGTGTCCCGCCACGGTCGAGCCCGTGACGAGAGCATGCCTGGAGTACGCAGTTCGGGCGATGACCGACCCGACCATCCCTCGCAACGGCGGAGCGTCGCGATGCCTTCGCCTCGTGGCCCCGCGTGGGAGCGTGGTCTCGGCTCTCCCGCCGGTTCCTGTCGGGGCGGGCAACGTCGAGACCTCCCAGCGTGTCGTCGACGTCCTCCTCGGGGCGCTCGCGTCGCTTTTCCCGAGTCTCGCCTGTGGGGCGTCGCAGGGGACGATGAACAACCTGCTCGTCGGATCCCGCACCGGCGCGCCCTTCGTCTACTACGAGACCGTTGGCGGTGGTCAGGGCGGGCGACCGGGCATGCACGGCCAGAGCGGCATCCACACACACATGACCAACACGGCGAACACGCCTGTCGAGGCGCTCGAGGCGGAGTTCCCGCTCCGTGTGCGCAGCTATGCCCTGCGTCGCGGTTCGGGAGGTGACGGACGCTGGCGTGGAGGCGACGGGATCGTTCGTGAGATCGAGGCCTTGGCCGACTGCACCGTCTCCGTCATAGCAAGCCGGAGGACCTCGCGTCCTTGGGGCTTCGACGGCGGCGAACCCGGCGCGGCCGGGGAGGACTGGCTCCTTCCGGCCGGAGACGAGTCTCGGGCGCAGCGCCTGCCGGGCATGTGCACGGTCCGTCTCGCCGCAGGCGACGTTCTCCGGATGTTGACCCCCGGTGGAGGGGGTTGGGGGCGGGACTAGAGCTGCCAGGGCGGAAGTTCAGCGGAGGGCGCTCGATTGTCCGTGAGCTCAGGCACGCCCTCCGACTCGTGGTGCCACTCGGACGCTGCCCAAGAGCGGCTCTGGGAAGTGACGCCGCCGACCGGGCCAGCAGCCCTCGAACGATTCGAGAACAGAACCTGAGCAGGGGACGAGGGTCCTGGGCATTCGTGGCGAACTCTGAGAGAATCTGAAGAGAATCCGCCAAACCGCCCAGGTTGCGTGATTCGGATATAATGGGGTTCCCTTTCGACAGGGGGATGAATGACGCAGCCAGAGACTGCAAGCGACCAATCGCTACTACCGATCGAAGACGACGAACTGCTCACGCCGGCTGAGGTGGCGCGTCTCTTCCGAGTGAATCCGAAGACGGTCACGCGATGGGCGAGATCCGGCAAGATCCAGGCGATCCGGACCCTCGGGGGTCACAGACGCTTCCGCTCGTCCGACATCAGACGCTTCCTCGAGCAGGGTTCCTGAATCCGCAGGACGAAGTCCTCGTCGTCAGTGTCCGAGCCGGATCCGCCCCGTCCGGTTGCCAGACGTCCTCTTCTAGGGCATCCTCAGTCCCTGTGAACGAGTCCGTGAGCTTGTCTCCCCAGCACTTTCCCGACCGGCCCCGGAGGCCCGGTCGGCCCCGGAGGCCGAGCAGGCACCGCCTCGCCGTCCTCTTGGGAATGCTCGCGGTCGCGGCGCTCCTCGTGTCGGCCTGTGGGCGGTCTCCCCGGTCCGACGGCGGCAGGATCGGTGACGACGGAACGGTCGAGCTGACGGACGATCAGAGGGCGTCCTCGGTGATACAGGCCGAGGGGAACGCGCAGGAACGCGCCGGAGGACTCGCGACGAAGGCGACCGGGCGCACCGCGACGAGCTTCCCGCCACCGACCTCTCCGCCGACGACGGCGTCCTCCTCGGGGTCGTCCCGGACGTCGAAGAGCGCTGCATCCCCCACCACGGCCCCGCCGAGGCGGGCAGCGGCCCCCGCTCCCTTCGACGGCTTCCGTCTCGACGTCGGGAGTGAGCTGAGCGTCGGGGTCCGCCGCATCCGCGTGAAGGCATGCAACGACCACTCCCTGCCGCGCCAGCAGCGGGTCAACTGGCAGAACCCCGCGCAGGGCCTCTACATCGTGAACGCGGGCTCGGGATCACCCGTGGTCCAGTACGTGAACACCGTGTGGGCTGCAGTCGAGGGCTCGCTCGCCCTCGCAGCAGGCGAATGCCGTGACCTCATCGTGCTCGACTGGGACCAGACTCTCGCCCTCGGGTGCTTCGACCCGGCGAACGGCACGGACTGTCTCGGGGCGGCGACAGTGGGGCCGGGCGAATACAAGGTCAAGTTCGTCTGGCCCGCACGCGAGACCGACTCCGGTGGCGCCGAGGTCATGTATCCGAACGTCGCCGGCGTCTACTCGGCACCCTTCACGCTCTGACCTCCGAGACGGACACAGGACCCGGGCCCATCGGTCAGAAGAGGTTCGGCCGCGCGCCGCAGTCCGTACCCCCGTCGACGACGACGACTGCGCCGTGCATGTACGACGCTCCCGAGCCGAGAAGGAACTCGACCACGGAGGCGATGTCGTCGGGTGCCCCGATCCTTCCCAGCGGCATGGGTAGGGCGTCCGACGCGGGGCCGAGGAGTTCGTCCTTGCGCGTCTCCTCGAGAAGAGGCGTTTCGACGGGGCCTGGCGCGACGACGTTCAGCCGGATACCGTCTGCGCCCCAGTCGGGTACACGCTGCCGGACAGCGCGAATGACGGCCTCCTTCGAAAGCGCATAGACGGCGAACCCGGGGAGCTCCTCGGCGGCCGCATGCGTCGCATCCTCCTCGCCGGCGAGCATCGTGTCCGCCAGCGTGTGGTCTACGAGAGGCGTGACCATCGGAGCATGCGACCCGATCACGACCACCGCGGGGTCGGCTCCTCCTGCCAGCAGGTCGCGGAGGCCGTCGAGGACGGCGACGGTTCCGAAATGGTTGACCGAGACGATGAGGCGCGTCGGCGCGGTGGGTCCGAGACCCGCGCAGAGGACGGCGCCGTCGAGGCTCTCCGTCCGTTCGCGGACTGCGGCGACCGCGGCCGAACGCCCGTCGTCGGCGGAGAGATCTGCCTCGATGTCCGCGTCGCGGAGGTCGATCCCGACAACCTCATGCTCTGCCGACAGGAGCCTCTCCCTGACCGCAGCACCGATCCCCGACGCACTTCCAGTGACTACGTAGGTGCCCAATCCGGTTCTCCTTATGCCTCTCCGGACTCGGCGTGTTGTCTCTCCGCCTCTGCGAGGCGAGCCTCGGCCAGAGCGATGTAGTCCGGGTCGAGGTCATAGCCTACGTACCGGCGTCCCGTGCGGACCGCTGCGACCGCGGTCGAACCGGACCCGAGGAACGGGTCGAGCACCACATCCCCACCCTCGTCACCTCCGGCGTAGGTGTAGAGCTCGATGCAGCGCCGGGGAAGCTCGACGGGGAAGGGCGCCGGATGGCCGGTGCGGCGTGCCGACTCGGCGGGCATGTGCCAGACGTCGAGCGTCCACGCCATGAAGTCCTCCTTGGTGATGGTCGCCTCCCACGGGAGCCCCATCTCCTGCCGCGCTCGTGGTCGTATGGCCCTGTCGAATCGGCCCTTGGAGGCGACGACGATCCTCTCCGTCAGGTCTCGCAGCGTCGGATTCGACGGGCTCATGAAGGAACCCCAGGCGCAGCTACCCGAAGCTCCCGCCGCCTTGGACCAAACCACGACGCCGCGGAGGGCAGCGCGACAGTCGTCCTCGAGGATCCGGATGACGTCCGACGAGAGCGACCGATAGGGCCTGCGGCCGAGTCCGGCAGCCACGTTCACCGCGATCCGCCCACCCGGTTCGAGAACCCGGAAGCATTCGAGGAACACATCCCGCAACATCGCGAGGTACTCGGTGTAGGACTCGGGGACCCGCGGATCGGAGCCCGGTATCTCGTAGTCCTTGGCGGCGAAGTAGGGGGGTGACGTCACGACGAGCGCCACCGAACTGTCCGGTACCTCGCTCATGTCGCGGCTGTCACCCACGAAGAGCTTGCCCGCGGCAGGGCACGGGTTGACGATCTCGTCGGCCGAGAGGACGGGCGCCGTGAAGCGCGCGTAGAAATCCGAGGCGTCGTGGCTCTCGCGACGCGACACGCCGAACGAGGACGTCCGGGTCGGGGCACGCTTGCGTTCCATCCCGGTCAAGTGGCTCCTGCCGCTTCGCGCTTCTTCGCGTCCGCGAGGCGCTTCGCTCCCCATAGGAGGACCAGCCCCAGGACGATCAGATAGACCGCCAGTAGATATGTGATGACGACGAGGGTCTGTCCGGGCCAGACAAGGACGACGATCCCGAGGATCACATCCACCCCGCCGCGGAACAGGAGGCCGCCTCTTCCGGGCCAGTCGTCGGGCATGCGGCTCCGGACCACGAAGGCGAGGACACCGTCGAGGATCAGGTCAATGCCGATCAGAACCGCGATCACGAGTGCCGTTACCTCCGGCCAGAAGATCAGCACACCGCCGACGACGAAATGGATGACCCCACGAAGGGGCGAAGACCTTGATCGTTCCAGTGGGTCGGAATGCGAAGACGATGCCGAGTCCGAGGAAGACGAGTCCGGCAACGAGGGCGATGTTCCGGGACCGACCGAGGACGCCGAGCATCTGCGATTGGGCACCGCGCCCTTCTTTGTCTGACATGTCACCTCGTCTCGGGACGCCTGGGTTCAAGACTACGGACAGCTTGGACGATCGCCGCGGCACGATCGGGTTCCGACTCGGCGAACGGCAGGGAGATCGGCACGCGGTCGACGACGTCTCCGAAACGCCGCCCCAGACGGTCCGGCAACTCCTCGGGATCGCAGACGATCGCAAAGGTGTCGACGACGGAGTCGGGGACGATGTCGGGCAGGTCCGCCCACCGGTTCTCCTTCGTGGCCCTGTGCAGATCTGTCTGGAGGTCACCCCATCCCTCGACTTCGAGAACGGGCCGGTATGCCGGAGTCGAGCCGTAGAAGCCGATCTGCGATCGCACCATCGCCATGGCGGCGTCCTTCTGGGCGTTGTCGGAGCCGGTTACGACGAAAGTCGGGCAGACAACGCTGAACTCCTGCCTGTGCCGCCCCGACCTCTCGAGACCCCGCTCGATCGCGGGGAGCGAGACCTCCCTCACGTACTTCTCGGTCGTGAAGCCGTGGAGGATCACTCCGTCGGCCACCTCACCCGCCACCTCCGTCATCCTGGGGCCGACGGCGGCGAGAAGGACTCTCGGAGGTCCATGTGGGGAGGGTTCGGGTGTGAACATCGGGGTCATGAGAGTGTGCGTGTAGAAGCGGCCGTCGAAGTCGAGCTTCACTCCGTCGTTCCACGCGGCCCAGATCGCCCTGAGCGCGAGGACGTACTCACGCATGCGGTCCGCCGGATGGGACCACTCCATCGAGAAGCGCCGTGTGATGTGCGGCTTGATCTGGGAGCCGAGGCCGAGCAGGAGACGGCCGTTCGAGAACCGCTGGATGTCGTGCGCCGTCTGGGCGAGCGTCATCGGGCTCCGGGCGAACGCGACGGTGATGGCGGTCACGAGCTCGAGATTCCGCGTGTGTTCGGCCGCGAGGAGGAGTGGCAGTAGCGGGTCGTTGTCTATCTCGGCGGTGAAGGCCCCGTCGTAGCCGGCACCTTCGATCTTGCGTGCCCGCTCGGGGACGTCGGGCAGCGGCACCATGAGAGCGGTGTCGACCTTCAAGGGGCTCCTTCCGTCGTGAGTCCACCTGAAGCTAGATCTCTCGGGGGCGCAGGCTCCGAGCTTCGCGGTACGTGGTCAGAGTTCTGTCCTGATCTGCTCCCGCAGCGCGACGAGCTCCGGGTACTCCCAGAAGAAGCGGATCTTCTCGTCCGCGATGCTGCCTCCGCTCGGTTTGCGCTCCAACACGAATGAAGTCCAGGACTCGGCGACGTCCTCGCCGGGGTGCGTTGCGGCGTAAGGAGTCACGAACCGGTCCTCGTGACGTGCTGCGAAGTCGGCCTGCGCCTCCTCCCACTCGTCCTCGTCCTCTGTTGCGTCCACCTCTTCGAGCTCGGCGAGAAGCTCGGGCGGCCAGAAGCGCTCGACGAACTCGTCGATGTAGGAGCCGTTCCGGGCGCATCCCTCGCCCGTGTAGTACAGCGGTGCACACTGGCGGGTCCTTCGCCTGTAACCCGTGTAGGTCTCGGGGGCCTCGGCGTCGGGGGGTACTTGATCGGCGTTCAGCGTGAGCAGGTGGCCGAACTCGTGGATCAGGACTTCGTCGAGGTCGGACGCCCGGGCCTCGTCGAGGTGAACCGAGAGGATCCAACGCCCGGGGTCGGCCTCCGTCTGCGTGACCGCAGCGGCCATGTCCGTCGACCCGTCGAACACCTCGAACTCGGCCACCATCGTTCGCTGATCTACGGGTGTCAGCTCCACGAAACGGTCCCAGATCACCTGGGCCTCCCGTGCCGCGCGCACGCCGGGTGTCCCGATCGGGGTCAGCTCGTTCCCGTCGACGTGCCATCTCGCGACAGGTGCCTCCTCGCTCCCGGCCACATCTCCAGCCGGGGTCTCGGCCTGCGGAGGCGGGGGCTCGGGCTCGTACGTGAGGGCGGCAAGCTCGAGATCCCAGATGGCGACTCCGGCCACGACGGCCGCGGCGGCCAGGACGAGCGCGGGAACGGCCAGCAGAGCGGTGAACAGGAGTCTCTTCGGTGTCATTCCTCGTCTCCGGGCCCTCTGCTCCGGTGGTCCACCGCTCCTGTTCGCATCGGAGCCGATTGCTCGCTGATAACGGGAACGCGGTGGCGTTTCGGTGGTCGATCTGCTTCCAACCTTTGAGAGTCCCGCAGGGCTCTTGCGGTTCCCGGGTTTCGGACCGCGAGGCCTACGGCGTTATCAGACCGTTCTCGAATAGCGCGGTGCGGCTCCATCTCCCTTGCTCAGGTAGGCGTCGAAGACCATCGCCACGTTCCTGGGGAAGAAGCTCCCCAAGTCGGTCAGCGAGACGCCCTCGTCGTCGCAGACAGCGAGGGCCGCCAGCCCGCCATCGGATTCGATGAGGTGGATCTCGTCGTGGAAGTACGCCTCGGGATCGACGTCGAAGGCCGTTGCGACCTCGGCCCACCTGACCTGCCCGTGGCACATCACCTGTGTGATCACATGTCGCCGGACCTCGTCGTCCCCGTTTCTCGCGACTCCGCGTTCGACCGGCAGGACACCTCGATCGACGTTCTCGTAGTAGCTGTGGAGCCGCTTGTGGTTCTGGACGTAGGCGCCCGCCACGTCGCTGATGGCCGAGACGCCGAGTCCGATGCCATCGGGCGCGCGACTCACGGTGTAGCCCATGAAGTTCCTGTAGAGGCGCCCCTCCTTGCGTGCCAGGAAGAGCTCGTCGTCGGGAAGGGCCCAGTGGTCCATGCCGATGCGCTCGTAGCCGGCCGCGGTGAACACGTCGACGGTCAGGGCAAGCATCTCCATCCGTTCGTTTCGTTCGGGGATGGTGTCGCTGTCGATCCGCTTCTGGTGGGGTCTCACCCAGGGGACGAGAGCGAAGGAGTAGACGGCGAACCGATCGGGGCGCATGTCGCAGACCGTCTCCAGTGTCCTCCGAAAAGACGGCAGGGTCTGTGCCGGCAAGCCGTAGACCAAGTCCATGTTGACGGACTCGAAGCCTTGGCGGCGGCTCGCGTCGAGGAGAGCGCGAGTCTGGATCACGGTCTGGTCGCGACCGATCGCCGATTGGACGAGTGGATCGGTGTCCTGCACCCCCAGGGAGATGCGGTTGAAACCCCAGCTTCGCAGCGCGGCGAGCTGGGTCTCGGACGTGACACGAGGGTCGACCTCCACGGCGCACTCGGCGCCGGGCAGGATCTCGAATCGTTGCGTCACTGCGCTCTGGAGGCGCCCGAGCTCAGTGACATCCGAATAGGTGGGGGTGCCCCCGCCCCAGTGGTACTGGGAGAGCGTCCTCCTGTCGCCCAGGCGGTCGGCTACGAGGCGGAGCTCGCGGATGAGCCTGTCGAAATAGGCGGACGAGACGCTCCTGTCCTTTGTCACCACCGCGTGGCACGCGCAGAACGCGCACCTGCTCTCGCAGAAGGGGAGGTGGACGTACAGCGACAGCGGCTCGTCCGTCCGGCTCGCGGCGGCTGCAAGTCGCTCCTCGTGTTCCTCGGGGCCGAAGTCCTCGTGGAAGGACGTCGCGGTCGGGTACGAGGTGTAGCGGGGGCCGGGCTTGTCGTACTTGTCGAGGAGCGAGGCGTCGACGGCTTGGTTCATCGGCTTTCAGCTTGCCATGCGAATCGTCAGTTCAACCATCTCTTCTCAGGCCTTCGAGGAAGCGGGCGAGGACCTCGGTTCGTGCCCCCCACCCGTTGGCCGCAGCGAAAGACCTGCGAGCCGTCCGATCCTTGTCGCTCCGCCGCCCCAATGCCGCTTCGAGGGCTTCGATCCAGTCGCCCGGTTGGGCTGTCTCCGGGATGAGCGTCGCGTCGGCGACGGCTCCGACCAGGGCCGGGAATTCCGGAGCGACCACGGGGAGGCCGGCAGCCAGATACTCGAGGACCTTCAGAGGGTTCGACGCCTTGTTGAAATCAGACCAGTTGTAGGGAACCCACGCGGCGTCGAACCCTGCCAGGTAGCGTCCCGTCTCGCGCCGGTCACGTTCGCCGAGGAAGTGGACGTTCGGCTGTCTCTGGAAGGGGATGTCTCGCTTGAGGTCGGGGAAGAGAGCGGAGATCCCTCCCACGAACACGAACTGCCAATCTGGGCGCCGTGAGACGACCTCGTCCACCAATGCGAAGTCGATGCGCGGCGTGATCGTTCCGAGCAGACCGATCCTGGGTCTGGGGACGTCCGCCAGGTCGAGCGCGGGGCCCTCGCCTGCGGCCTCTGCAATCGTCGCGTTGTCGACACCCTGAGGGAGGAGGAGGACCTCCTCGACGCCGGCGCGTTCGGCTTCCTCGACCAGGGGCGGCGAGACACAAACCGCCGCGTGGGCCCGGTTGAGCATGGCCGAGCGTTCCCCTTCCATGTCAGCGTTGTCGAAGTACAAGGCGTCGCTGAGGTTGGCGACGAGAAGGCTTTCGGGGAAGGTGTCCGCCAGTCGCCAGCTCAGCCTGTGCCGGGCGAGGACCATGTCGGGTTCAGGCCAGCCGAGGCGCCGGAGGTCCCGCCGGACACGCCTGGCCAGGAGCCGGGCGTTCAGGTCACGCAGCAACCGGTGTTCCTGGGGAGGGACCCCGAAGGGCCGATCGACAGCGAGCGTGGGGCCTATGCGACGAAGACGGGCCCCCGTCAGCTCACGAAACCGTCGAGGGTGGCGGATCGGGGATGCGACGCTGATCGGGAGCTCGAGCAGCAGGATCCGGAAGCCCTTCTCGGCCAGGCCTGCACCCAGATGCTGAGCTCCATACCACGTGCCGCTCCATTGCACGTTCGTTGCGAAGACCACGACGGGCCGGCTGTGGGAGCGAAACGTCATGCGGTGGCGAGGGGCAGAATCGAACTGCCGACACCATGATTTTCAGTCATGTGCTCTGCCAACTGAGCTACCTCGCCGTGGGGAAGGATGTGCGTCGGCGATCGAGGGATCTCCCGACGACGTCGCCACACTACACATCCCGTCACCAAGGTGGTCACGGGATTGTAGGAGATGTCCCGGACCGGCCTTAAGTGGCGCTCCCCGACGTGAGAGGGAGTCGCCAACTCCTCAGAGCTGTTCGGTTCCCATGATGGATGCGCGTACCGCGTCGACGAGGACCTTCGCCTGCTCTCGTCCTCCGTGGTGGCGACGGACCCGGGCGCATATGGTGGTTCTCCCGCCAAGGCTCTGGACCGAGATCACCGGGTACAGAGGCGTGTTGGAACCGAGGAAGACGATCTGCTCGGCTCCGGGCAAGTCGGCGGTGTCGATTCGACCCAGGTTGTTCACTGCTACGGAGATGGGAGGCGCCTCGAGGTCGGGTGGGTGTTGCTCGCGTCCGAGAACGGCTTGCTTGATGTTGAAACCCAGTCGTCGCCACACGGCCGCATATCCCGCGTGGATCTTGACCTTGTCGAATTCGGCCTTGAACCGTGCTGCGTCGGGAGGTGTGTCGTAGCGGAGAAGGATGAAGCCGATCCTGTTCCCGACAGGGAGCCACCGCGATGCAGGAGGCCGCAGGTTCACGGGAACGAACACGACGAGGGTCTCGCCGTCGGCGGCGCGAGCCAGGCATTCGCGAATCACCGGTTCCGCCACGTCACCGATCACTCCGCCACCCGCCCGGGCACGGACCGTCAAGCGGGACGACTCCTCGGAGGACAGCGCCCATGTGAAGGACTCGCTTTCCCCGACGGGATCGCCCGATGCCGGGAACGGAGTCGGTCTCCGCAGAGTGGGCGCGCGGAGTCGGCGCAACTCGCGGAACGTGGCGGGAGTCCACGCGGACCGACTTGCGAGGACAGGGCTGGTGTGTACGGGCGCAATCGATTCCGGTATCCCCGCCAGCAGGCGGAGGAACGTCCCGCAGAAGCCGACGAGCCCGTTGGCGTCCGTGGCAGCGTGCAGACACGCGACGAGAATGTGCTTCCCATCGAAAGCGACGCGTACAGGCGCCTCTCCCTCCGGGTCGAAGGGTGCGTCGACGAAGGCGTCGCAGCAACCGGGCAGATCCTCCAACTCGGTGGGAGCCGGTGCCGGCCCTTCCACCCAACGGCCGTTGCGCACTCGGCCGGCCATCTTGGGGTGCACGGCGACTGCGTGGACCAGCGACCGGCCGAGCGCCTCCCCGTCCACTCGATCAGACATGGTGAGGTGGAATCCGAAATTGGTCCGCCACGGCCCCCGGCAGCCGTCGAGGAATGCCCGCTCTGTCGGAAGGACTCTGGTTGCTGTTGCTGTCAACACGCCTCGTCTGCTTAGGCGGATCAGGCCCGAATCCCTGCTCTCCCGGGGCTCGGTTCCGGACTCGAGAGGAACGAGATCGGGCAAAGGGGACCGGGAAGGGATTGTACGAGAGACGTGCAAGGGAGGACTGGCGCTCGGGGGCCGATCCCCATTGCGGGGGTATTTCCCGTACAGGGCCGTCGAAAGCTTGACTGCACCTCCGGGGCGAGCCCATCCTTGGCAGATCAGCTGATCAAGATGCCCCCTTTGGGAGTTTCGACGCATTCAGGGGCAAGTCTCTGCAGGGGAGGAACGGTCGTGAGGGGATCGATGCCGAGCAGGCGTCCTGTGAGACGTGTGGTGAGCCTCGTCGCAAGTGTCGTGATGCTCTCAGTCACGTGCGTCGTCATGGGGCCCACCGTGCGGGCCGACGACGGGGGTCCGAGCGCTGCGGACTTCTGTACGACCTGGAACGCCATCCACGACGCGCAAGCCGGCGGCCAATCGGGTGTTCAGGTCACGCTCTCGAACGGCACCGTGATCAGCGCGAACGACGCCGCCCTGACCGGGACCTCGTGCACCGATCCCACAGCGGGCATCGAGATGAACAGTCCCATCTTGTCGGAGGCGCAAGGTGGTTCAGGCGGCTCGAGCGGACAGTCGGCCACACCCACCCTGTACGCGGGCCAAGAGCTCCTCGTCAACCTCTGGATTGACAGCCTGACACTCTCTTGGACACCGACCTCGGGCATCACCCTCTCCGGCGTGCTCCATCTCAACTTCAGCGGAGGGCTCGTCAACCTCCGGTTCTCGGGATCCTTCCTGAACCCGGACAACTGGAGCGTCACGCTCTCGAGTCCGCCATCGGGGACCTACCTGCCGATGATCAACTCGACGCCGGTCTCCTTCAGCGGAACGCTGGGGCGGACCTACAGCGGGCCGTTCTTCAGCGCATCTGCCTCCGTGAGCATGCTCCAGTTCGGCGACGTGACGCTCGAGAACTTCCTCTTCTCGGCCTACCTCTCAGGCTCGTCGGCCGAAGTGGAGATCACATCGGATCTGACGGCAGGCGACATCCATCTCTTCGCCGACTTCACCTACGACAACAGCGGGGGAGCCCCGACGTTCGACATAAACGCGGGAATCGAGGTCTCGACGTCCCCGCCGAGCATCCTTGTTCTGAACGGATCTCTCGACCAGGACGGAAACCTCGACCTCCTCGGCCAGGCCGACCTTGCCTTGGGGGGCTACAACGTGGCTGGCTTCAGCCTCCACGTCTCGGGGTCACCCGGAGGGCCGATCCAGGTAAACACGAGCGGAAATCTATCGCTCGTTGCCCAGAACTTCTCCGTCGCGATAGCCGGAGGCTTCGGGTCGAACTCGAACGGGGACGTCTCGTTCGACCTCGCCGGGGCGGCCGACTTCAAGTTCGGCTACTACAACATCAAGACGGGACGATTCAGCCTGTCCGGCACCGACACGGCGGCACAGGCGATGGTTCGCTTCAACTTCCTGGCCTTCGGTTTCCTGCCGATCAACATGGCGGCATGGTTCAACCCCGATGGAACCTACAAGCGGGTCCACCTGCCCTTCAGCATCTTCGGGTACATCCTCTTCGGCGGGATGGCCAAGTCTGCGTGCAAGTGCCAGGTGACCTTCTAGGTGAGGGCTTCGCCCTCGTACCCCCGAGCCTGCGGCTCGGTCTGCGAGCTGCGCTCGCAGGCAAGGGGTGCCCCCACCCCCTCTGGAGGCCGCCCGTTCGAGCGTGTGGCGTGCTGCGCGAAGCGGCCGAATGCATGTGAACGGGAACCCCCTGGGGTTCGCTTCGCTCACCGGGTGAGGGCTTCGCCCTCGTGAAACTTCGCGCAAGTCCGCCATTTTTCCCGAGACGCTAATGCGTGCCGCGCCTTGTCGATAGGACATGGGTAATGTTGCACGACACGACGGATCGCGAACTTCACGAGGTGACCCAGCGCCGCGGCGGGGCCTCGAGCAACGCCAGGCGGAGAGAGCCGATGGACCCCGACTCCCACGACGCCGACCCCCTCTGGTCGGTGGTGTTCGACGGGTACGACCCAGACATCGAGCAGATACGAGAGCGCCTTCTCGCCATAGGCGACGGCACTCTGGGAAGCTCTTGGTCACCGTACCCCAAGAGCACGAGCGCGCTGCCCTGGGTCGCGATGAACGGAGCCTATGCCACGGTCGACGGTCGCGAGACCCTCGCAGTCTGTCCGATCTGGAACCGCATCCCCCACCGAATCCCGCAGAGCGATCTGACGTCCATGCACCGCGAGCTCGACATGCGTGCCGGGATGTTGCGCGTGACGATGGACTGCGCCCGGGGGCGTCTCGAGGCCGAGATGTTCTCCTCACAGAGCAGACCGGGCACGGTCGCTCTCGTCGCGCGGGCTCCGGAAGGGCTGTTGCGCGAAGACGACCCGATCGCCCCTCCCCCTGCCTCACCTGTGATCGCCTACGACCCACCAATCCTGTTGGAGCGTGAGGCGACCTCGACGAGAATGGGTTGGGCAAGCGTCGAGATTCGCGACGGATGTGTGGCCGCTGCTGCCGTCGACGTCTGGACGGCGACCCACGACGGACGTGTCAGGCTCGAGCGTGTCGGCCGCTACGAGGTCCTACCCGCGGACGCCGACGTCGAGGAGTGGGCAGGCCGAATCGCCGCAGAGCTCGGCGCGCTCACATACGACGAGCTCGCCGAGGAACAGGCGAGTGCGTGGGAAGCCCGCTGGGACGACGCCGACATCGAGGTCGGCGGAGGCGAACACATCCAACAGGCGATCCGCTTCAACCTCTACCACCTCATGTCCTGTGTCGCGGCAGACGGCGAGGCGGCCGTCGGTGCCAGGGGGCTATCGGGGCCCAACTACGCGGGGCACGTGTTCTGGGACACCGACGTCTTCGTGCTCCCTTTCGTGGCGGCGACCCACCCCGAGAGTGCCAGGGCGATTCTCGAGTACCGGATCAGGAGGCTTCCCGAGGCACGACGAAACGCTGAAAAGACGGGATACCGTGGAGCGCGCTTCCCCTGGGAGTCCGCGCACACAGGTGAAGAGGTGACCCCCGACACCGTCGTGGACAAGCACGGCAGGCGGATTCCTGTGATCACAGCGGAGTTCGAGCAGCACATCACAGCGGATGTTGCCTGGGCCGCGTGCCAGTACGCAGCTTGGACGGGAGACACCGAGTTCGCCGAGACCCACCTGCCGACGTTGCTCATCGAAACCGCACGATTCTGGGCTTCCCGCGCGGTCCTCGAGGAGGACGGTCGGTACCACATCCGCCACGTCATCGGACCGGACGAGTACCACGAGGACGTGGACGACAGCGCCTACACGAACGCCATGGCCGCCTGGAACCTGCGCCGTGCAGCCGAGATCGGCAGTGCGGATCCCGGTGAGCGGGACTCCTGGCTCGAGATCGCAGAGGGGCTCGTAACCGGCCTCGACGACGAGACCGGCCTGTACGAGCAGTTCGCTGGATTCTTCGACCTCGAACCGCTGATCATCGCGGACATCCTCGACCGGCCCGTCGCCGCGGATGCCGACCTGGGGTACGACCGGGTGAAGCGGTCACAGGTTGTCAAGCAGGCAGATGTCGTCATGTTGCTCCACGTGTTGCCCGAGCTCGACGGACCCGAACCTGTCAGGGCGAACATCGACTTCTACGAGCCGAGAACCGCGCACGGAAGCTCCCTGTCACCGGCAATCCACGCCGGACTGCTTGCCCGAATCGCAAGATATGACGAGGCCATCCGCTGGCTTTGTACTTCGGCGATGCTCGACCTCGACGATGTGACAGGAACGGCCGTGGGGGGTGTGCACACGGCGACGATGGGTGGCGTGTGGCAGGCTCTGGTCCACGGGTTCGCAGGCGTGAGAGTGGAAGGGGATTCCCTCCGCGTCGATCCTCGCCTCCCACCTGACTGGTCTCGTCTTTCGGTGCGTATCCGGTTTCGAGGCAAGCGCGTCCTGCTGGTCGTCTCGCACGACGGAGTGTCCCTCGAGGCGGAGGCCCCCGTTTCCGTGTTGATCGGCGACGCCGACGACCCGATCGAGACCGCAGCCGCGGAGTGGGTCGCCAAGGCTCTCCCAAGTCGCGCCTGAGCGTTCGCCGATCACAGACTCTCAGGTGACGACGATATCGAGATCGGGTGGATTCCCCAGGACCTCGAGGCTGCCGCCCGTGGCGCGGAACGAGATCCGGGAATCTCCCATCTTGACCCCTTCCATCTCGATCGTGATACCGGGTGGGATTCGGGGGCGGAAGACGACTTTGCCCCCCGGGACGTCGGGTTGCAGGCCGAGAAGGGCGCGAACGAGGTGGATAGGTGCTGCGGCCGCCCAGGCCTGCGGTGAACAAGTCGTCGGGTACGGAACAGGGGCGGCGAAGTCGGTCCGAGCGAAGCCTCCGAACAGCTCGGGCGCACGGCCCCCGAAGGCGTCGAGCGCGTCGAAGAGGTCGCCGATCAGGTCGTGAGCGGGCCCGATCTGCCCGGCCGAGAGGAGACCGGCAACTGCGATGGCGGTGTCGTGGGGCCAGACGCTTCCACAGTGATAGCTCAGCGGGTTGTAGGCGGGATTGTCCGCCGAGAGGGTCCGCAGACCGAAACCGGACGAGACCTCCGGTGTGGCGAGCACGCGCGCGACCGATTCTGCACGCCCGGGGCAAACGGGCATTACCCAGAGGAGATGGGCGGGGTTCGTGGTGATCGAGTCCACCACCGCACCACCATCCGCCAGGGCGGTGGCGTAGTACCCCATGTCGGGCATCCAGAAGAGCTCCTCGATCAGAGTGGCGATGTCCTCTGCCTGACGGCGAAGGGGGGCCGAGTCCCCCGTACCGAAGCTCTCCCTCAGTTCGGCCATGGCGAGCAATGCAGCGCGGGCGTAGCCCTGGACCTCGACGAGCGCGATGTCGCCTTCGGCGATCCTCCCGTCGGCATACCTCACGCCGTCGAAGCTGTCCTTCCATCCCTGGTTTGCGAGACCCCCCTGTTTCGCGTAGGGATAGCTGAGGAGGCCGGGGCCGGAGTTCAGCTTGGAGACGACATGTTTCGTGGCCGCTTCACAAGCCGGGAGAAGGGCCATGATCTCGGAGCGGGGCGCACCCCATCGCCACGACTCCGCGGCCGCCATCACGAAGAGCGGGGTGGCGTCGATCGTGCCGTAGTAGACCTCGCCCCATCCGGTGTGGCCACGAGCCACGGCACCGGCACGTACCTCATGGAGGATCTTGCCCGGTTCCTCTCCCGTTCGAGAGTCGACCCTGTGGCCCTGATGCTGGGCCAGAGCGAAGAGCGAACCGAGCAGCAGCTCCGGCTTCAGGAGGAGGGACATCATCCCGGCGATGAGCGAGTCCCGACCGAACAGGGTCATGAACCAGGGGACACCCGCCGCGAGGGCCACATGCGCGGGGTCGTTCTCGTTCCACAACCGGAGGGCCCCGATGTCCTCCGAGGATCGCCTCCAGATCGAGTCGAGCCGCCGATCGTCTGCTCGGAAGTTCGGAGTCTGGACGGTCCAGATCTCGAGGCGGGGTGAGCCGAGGACGAAAGGCCGGCGCGGCGTGCCCGACTCGTCGCACTCGGCGGTGACGCGCAGACGTGTCGCCCGACGGTCCCGGCCCGGGACCGTCAGTCCGAGGTGGATCTCGTCGTGTCCGACAGAGATGACCTCGTCTGCAACGACGTGTACCTGACGGAGGACATCGTCGTGGGTCATGCGGAGCAGCAGCCGGTCGCCTGCCGGACCGGAGCCCTGATAGCCCCGCATGCTCGTCGTGCCGCGTCGGAGGTCGAACACGTCGGCGAAGTCGGCGCGGAACACGGCGAATATCTCGCAGGCGATCTCCTTGTCCGTGAGGTTGACAAGCTCGATGTTCTCGACGAGCTCGTCCGACAGGGTCAGTGTCCTGATCACGAGTGTGCTGGGCGTGGTCGGGTCGCCCACGGTGAACATGACCGTCAGACGGCGACTCGAGGCTTGGGCGCTCGAGAGCATGCGGGGACGTTCGCCGTCGATGCGAAGCTGGGTCTGGGAGAGCATTCGGGTATCGAACGCGTAGTAGCCGTCGAGTCCGCCCGGCTCGATGTCGCCGGTCGCGTTGCAGATGAGGAAGCTGGATCCCGCAATGAGTGTCACGCCGTCATGGCCGCCGAATCCCGTCCGCTGCGGGATCCGGGAGACGGGCTCGAAGTCTGTGTTCGGCATTTCGGGTATCGGTCGGCGATGGAGGTCGGAGTACCTTACGGGGCACCTGGCGGCTCGGTCCCGTGCGGGGTAGGTCGGCACTTCGCGGTTTGAGATGAAGCAAGGCTATCTTCGCGCTGCTGTGTGGGGCGGTTTGGGTTCAGGGGTCGCGAAACTGGATTAGAGTCTTGTCGGCTCCCACCTGCGGGGAGGAGTCGGGAAGTCGGTCTCTTGGCACAGGACCGGTTTCTGCCCCACATATGCCTGCACCACAGGCCCAGGGTCGTGGTGATCCCAGGAGGATTCAGATGCGCGTAGGCATAATCGCCCCGGTTTGGGTACCGATCCCGCCCAAGGCTTACGGCGGTGTCGAGTGGGTTGTGCACCATCTCGTCGAGGGGCTCGAGGCGCGTGGACACGAGGTGACGCTCGTCACCGTCGGGGAGTCCGAGTGCACTGCCTCCAAGGTGCTCGCGACCTACGAAGACGCCCAGTACCCGAGGCTCGGCCAAACGGTGCCCGAGCTCATCCACGCAGTGGAGGCCTACGGCCACCTTTCCTCAGCAGACGTGATCCACGATCACACGCTCGTCGGACCTGTCATCGCCACCTTCCGGGACGAACCGACAGTCGTGACGGTACACGGACCAGTCGACGCGGAGATGAGGCGCCTCTACTCCAGTCTCGATCGCGTGGGCTACATAGCTATCAGCGATGCTCAGCGTTCACATGCGCCGGAGCTCAACTGGTTGGGCACGATACACAACGCTGTAGACGTCTCTGCCTTCCCCTTCTGTGCCGAGAAGGAGCCCTATCTGGCCTTCCTGGGTCGCATGAACAGGGACAAAGGGGCGCCACAGGCGATCCATCTTGCTCGCAGCCTCGGCTTGCCCATAAGGATCGCAGCGAAGTTGAACGAGCCGGCAGAGCACGAGTTCTTCGACTCACAGGTCAGGCCTCTGCTCGGTCCCGATGCCGAGTACCTCGGGGAGCTCGGAACGGAGGACAAGAAGGAGTTGCTTGCCGGCGCGAAGGCGCTCGTGGCACCGATCCAGTGGGACGAGCCCTTCGGCATGGTCTTCATCGAAGCCCTGTCGTGCGGTACGCCCGTGCTGTCGATCGCCAGGGGTTCGCTCCCCGAGATCGTCGAGGACGGCGTGACGGGGCTGCTGGCACCCGACACCGAGACGCTCATGCACGCCGCCCGGGGGCGGCTTGACAGCCTCGATCCTCACGCCTGTCGTCGGTCTGCCGAGGAGAGGTTCGGCCTCGAGCGTTTCGTGACGGATCATGAGAGGGTCTACACGCAGGTCGCCGGCGCGAACCTCTCGATGATCCGCTGATCGCTCCGGTTCACCGGATCCCTCTGTTGACGAAACTCCCGGCACCCGTAGCCTTGGGTCATGTCGAGAACACATGAGGTCCTGAACCAGCCTTCCCCCCTGCCCGACCACGACGTGTATGCCCGGGATCCGGCCCTATGCGAGGCCACAGAGCGCGAGGGCGCCGCGTGGGCAAGCGAGGAACTGCATTCGCTCGGTCGTCTCGCGGGATCGGCCGAGGCAAGGGAGTGGGGGAGGCTGGCGAACACGTATCAGCCGGTCCTTCACACCCATGACAGGTACGGCAACCGGGAAGACCGGATCGAATACCATCCCGCCTACCACGAGCTGATGAGAACAGCCATCGGCCACGGCCTTGCGGGACACCCGTGGGTCGACGAACGACCCGGCGCCCACGTCGCACGGGCTGCCGGGTTCGTCGTCTGGTCGCAGGTCGACCAAGGCCACGGATGCCCGATCTCGATGACCTACTCGGTCGTTCCGGCGCTCCGGCACGAGCCCGAACTCGCGGAGAGATGGATCCCGGCTCTCGGTTCGCTCGAGTACGACCCGCGATTCGTTCCCTACACGGAGAAGCCCGGCGTCACATGTGGGATGGCGATGACCGAGAAGCAGGGCGGATCGGACGTTCGTTCCAACACGACCTCGGCACGCCAGGAGGCGGATGGGACCTGGAGGCTCACAGGCCACAAGTGGTTCTGCTCGGCACCGATGTGCGATGCGTTCCTCGTCTTGGCGCAGGCCCCCGACGGCCTCACGTGTTTCATGGCACCCCGTTTCCTCCCCGGCGGAGAGAGGAACTCCTGGGAGATCCAGCGTCTCAAGGACAAGATGGGCGACAGATCGAACGCCTCGAGCGAGGTCGAGTTCGAGGACGCCTACGCCTGGTCCGTGGGAGAGTTCGGACGCGGTGTCGCCACCATCATCGAGATGGTGAATCACACCCGGCTCGACTGCTGCCTGGGATCGATCGCCACCATGAAGGCTGCCCTCGCTCAGGCACTGCACCACGTAAGCGAACGTACTGCCTTCGGGAGGGTCCTTGTCGACCAGCCGCTCATGCAACAGGTTCTCGCCGACCTCACGGTCGAAGTCGAAGCAGCCACTCAGGCGGCGATGCGCGCCGCTCGCTGTCACGATCCCCTACTGGCCGGCGAGCACGACATCGCCTTGCGACGCCTTGCGACACCGATCCTCAAGTACTGGGTGTGCAGACGCTCTCCCGCGTTCGTCGCCGAGGCACTCGAGTGTCTGGGCGGGAGCGGTTATGTCGAGGAATCCGAGATGCCCCGTCTGTTTCGGCAGAGCCCCCTCAACGCGATCTGGGAGGGGTCGGGCAACGTGATCTGTCTGGACGTTCTGCGGGCGATCAAGCGCACCCCCGAGTCCCTCGAGGCGTTCTTCGCCGAGTTGGACGGCGCATCCGGTGCGGACGACAGGTACGACACGGCGGTGAAGGAGCTCCGTGCTGTGTTCGACGGTGCCGTCGATCCCGATTCGTTCGAGGCGAACGCAAGGCACACGGTCGAGAGGATGGCGCTTCTGTTCGAGGGCGCTCAGGTCGTCCGTCACTCACCGCCGGAGATCGCTGACGCGTTCTGTACATCGCGCATTGCCCGTCACGGCGGGTCGACACTCGGGACGCTTCCATCGGGCTGTGACTTCAGCCGCATACTGGAAAGGCATCCGCGCTGACGGGGGGTGGCAGGCGGGCCGGATGCCTGTCGCAGGGTTGGCTCGGGCGATCGCCGGTGTAGTTCAATCCCGGCGGGAGTTGCCCAGTGCTCCCGGACGCCACTTCGCATCACCTCTCTGGGAGCCTGGTCTCGAACATGCCATTTCTCATGGAGCGGGCTGCTCGGGTTGGTGTTCGTGTGGGAGGTGGAGGGTGATGGGGCCAGCGGAGAGCATGACGAGGGCGAGAGCGGCCTCGGCGCTGTGGAAGCCGTAGGCGCGTCGGATGATGAGGCGCACCTTTGTGTTGAGGCCCTCGACACGGCCGTTCGATATGCCGTGCTCGACAGCGTTGAGGATCAGATCGCGTCGTTCATGCATGGTGTGGGCAGTCTTGACGAAGGGAGCGAGCCGGGATCGGGATGCTCGGGTACACCAGCGGTCGAGGCGGACGGCGGCTTCGTCGCGGGTGAGGTCGCCGGCGAGGATCGCCCGGAACTGTTCCTTCATCTCGTAGGCGCGCCAGATCCCGCCCCTGTCGCGTTTGATCTTGGCGAGTTGGGCAGCCTGGGTCTCGGTGAGGTCTTCGGGGTTCTTCAACAAGGCCCAACGGGCACCTTTGAAGTCTTTCGCCCAGCGGTCGTCTGGTAGGCGACGCAGCTGCTGCCAGAGATCGCGGCGTACCTCGTCGAGGGTGTCACCGACGAGTTTCACGAGGTGAAACGGGTCGGCGCAGATGATCGCCTGGGGGGCGTGGCCCGGGGCGCTCACCGATTTGAGGTAGGCAGGTCCGAGATCGAGCGATACCGCCTCGATCAGGCTCGAACGGCTCTCACCGAGGTCTTCGAAGAAGTTGTCGAGGGTGGTGGCGTCCCGTCCGGACGCACCCCAGACGACGCAGGCCTGGTCATGGTCGACGACGAGAGTCAGGTACTTGTGGTGCTTACGCCAGCTGATCTCATCGACACCGATACGGAACAGACCATCGAGACGATCCTCGTCCAACTCGGTGGCGACGACGCGTTCACAGGCCCGGCCGACCGTGCGCCAGGCGACGCGGCAGAGCCGGGCGATAGCGGTCTTGTCCATGCGTGTCGCCAACCAGGCGAGGAGATCGTCGAAATCTCGGGTCAGACGGGCGCCGGGTCGGGCGAAAGGGACCGCCTCGACCACAACGCCGTGTGTCGGGCAGTCCAGTCGCCGCAGTGGCTCGGCGAGGACGATCTCGACCCGCCACACGCCCAGATCCAGATGCCGCCAACGCGGCTTCCGCTCGATACGGGTGTCGTAACGGAACCGTGTCTTGTACCCGCAGTGTGGGCACACCAACCGTCGGCGACGCAACGCCACGGTCACCGTGACGACAGCCGCGCCGAACTCGACCGAGGTGACATTCACGCCATCGAGGCGCAAGAGACGCTTGAATGCGGTAGTGACGCGCACGA
>QWHP01000406.1 GCA_021404985.1 Actinobacteria bacterium ATB1 | reverse complement strand
CATCGGAGCTCGGCAGGCACGCGGTGAGCGCGGCTGCGGCGAGGACGACGACGACTGCGAGCCCCCGCAACCGGCCCTGTCGTTCGGGACACCCGCTCACGCGAGATCGAGCCAGCGGAACCATGTGGGATGGTTCTCCTTGTACCACGCGAGGATCTCCCTGTAAGCCGCTTGGGTTTCCGGCGGGATCACGTCGTCTTCGACGCGGTCGAAGTGGACCCGGATGTTGTCGCCGTCGTGCTCGAGGGCCTGGGACATCATGGTCTGGAGCTCGTTGCGGATCCGCCCCGAATCCGAGATCTTCACCGGCCGCTGCCGGTAGTCCTCTCCCGACGTGAACCGCACCAGGAGCGGGCTGAACACGAGCCTCGACTGCTCCATCGTCTCCATCAGGCGGAAGCGGAACTTCATCTTCGCCGTCGCCCGGCGCGTGGCGAGGACCGAGGTGACCTCGAAGACGTCGTCGGCTACCTGTGTCACACCCGGGATCCCTGTGTAGGGGTCGGTGCACATGTAGCCGAGTGCCGCGAGCACCTGCCACTGCTTCTCGGGAAAGAAGTCGTCCGCCCGGAGCACCCGTTCGCCTACGGGCAGGTTCGACTCCTCCGCCTCACGGATCGCTCCCCGGTAGTAGTCGGAGGTCGCGGTGTCCACTTCCTCGCCGAGGAGTTGGGCGAGACGCCCCGCGAAGTCCGGTGCCTCCGGGTCGAGGTGCATGATGCGGTACTCCTCGTCGTGGGGGAGACCGAACTTGGGTGAATAGAGCGCCATCGACACGTCGACGTCGAGGACGTCGGAGAGGCTCGCAGCCTGCATGGCCTCCGCCGACGCCGCGTAGCCGTCGCAGATGAACACGTGCATCCGCCCGTGCTCGTCCTTCCAGTCGCCGACCATGAAGCTCGGCGCATACGTTCCGGAATCGGTGAACACAGGGATGCCCGTGGGTGCCGGCCAACCGTCCTCGACGAGGTGGACCCCGAGTGACGACCACTCGTCCCAGAGTCTGCCGAGGCGCTTTGCGCGACTCTCCCCGCCGAGGGTCCAGACGTGGATGTTCGAGCGAGCGATGCCCGGATAGGCGGACTCGATCGCATCGACGACCTTGATTCGGGGAGTCAGGAAGTCGACGAGGACTGCCTGCTCTTCGGCGGCGCGCTTCGCCGGACGAGGCACGGTGAGAGAGCCCATGTAGGACTCGTATGGACGGCTGACCGTGAGCGGCTGGTCGAACAGGTGCAGGACAGCCATCGGTCCGGTCTCGGCGCCGGTGGCGAAGCGGGAGGTGTTCTCGAGCGTGTCGACGGCCGCGCCCCAGATCGTGATTCCCCTCTCCCGCACGGCCGCGTAGAAGTCGTCAAAGGTTCTGTCGGGTTCGTTGAGGAGGCGATGCACTTCGTCGTCGACGAACTTGGCGACGGCCGGCCGGGCGTAGACGCGTCCGAACCCGAGAAGCGGGTTGGCTCCCATCTCGGGGGTTTCCCCTGCCTTGGGCATCAGGCCCTCGCCCAGAGAGACCATCACGGCATGGTTCTCGGGGAGGTTGCGCGTCAGATGCCAGAGCGCCTCGCTCATGACGTACGCCGAGATGGCATCGGCGGTCTTCTTGACCTGGTTCACCTCGGACTTGTCCTTGCCGGCACCCTCGCCGTACGCGCCAAAGAGGCGCGTACCGAGAGCGGTGACCGCCGCAGCCATGCCGAGGCAACGTCTGATCCCTGCCGGAGCGAACGTCGTTATCTCCGGAGAATCGGTCCACTCCTGCTCGAACTCGACGTCCTCCAACCAGAGGTGAAAGCGTGAGAGGAGCGGGCGGGTGTCGAATGCCCACTGGGCGATGAGATTCCGCTTGTCCTGATCCGTCACGTCGCTACTCCCGGGTGTGGCGGCCCCGAAGACGGATTCTCCCACGTGCTCGCTGTTCGGGAACACTCGACGCCTCCACACCGTCCTACTCTCAGCCGACAGGAGGTATGGATGAGACGAGTCGCCCTCTTCGCCACGGCCATCGCGCTGCTCGTGGCTGCCTGCACCGACGGGGTATCGCGAGACGGCGGGCGCGGCGGTGCACTCGAGCCCTTCGGCGCGAAGGAGGATCTCGTTGCATATCTCGAGACGCTCCCGCCCGGGTCGCATGGCGTCCCGGGCGGTGAAGGCGAAGGGGCAAGCGACACGGTAGGGGTTGGCGCGGCTCCCGCGCCCACGAACGAGTCGATCACGAACGTCCAGGAACAGGGCGTCGACGAGGGCGACATCGTGAAGAACGTGGGTGACAGCCTTCTCGTGCTCAGACAGGGGAGGCTGTACGCCGTTTCCGTCGCCGTTCCGGGGACGCCTGTGCAGACGGGATCCGTCAGGGTCGCAGCGAGCGAGGCGCTCAACGACGGCGTCTGGTACGACGAGATGCTCGTGGACGGCGACCGCGTCTACGTGATCGGTTACCGCTACGACCTTGCCGGGGTCGGGCCTCAGGCAGAGAGTGAGGACTCCGAGCTCGCATGGAACGGCGCCACCGAAGTGAATGTTTTCAGGCTTCGGGACGGGGCGTTCGAGCGTCTCGGCTCCACCTTCATCGAGTCGTGGGACTACTACAGCTCGGACAACTACGCGAGTCGTCTCGTGGACGGGCGGCTCGTGTTCTACATGCCGTTCTCCGCATGGTTGCGCGAGTCGGGCGGTGAGCCCGCGATCCCCCGATTGCTCGCAGCGGGACCGGACGGACGGTTCGAGGCTCTCGGGCCTCTCTTCGCTGCCGACGATGTCTACCGTCCGCTCGAGAAACCGGAGATGCCGGTGTTCCACTCCCTCGTGACCTGCGACCTGGGGGAGGACGGCTCCGTCGACTGCGCTGCCAAGTCCCTCCTCGGAGACGCATCCAGGGAGTTCTACGTATCTCCGACGGACGTCTTCCTCTGGTCGAACGATCACGTCTACGACTTCGAGATTGCGACGCAGACCGTCCTTGCCCACACGGTGACGGGAATCCCGTTCGACCAGTT